>JBAQHA010000392.1:0-1662 GCA_049288075.1 Oricola sp. | reverse complement strand
GACCTGGCCCTGGAGGGCGGCGGCGAGGAGGTCGAGGCGGAAGAGACCACGCAGAAGGAAGAGACCTCTACCGCCACCTCGCCCGGAGCCGCGCTGGATCTGGCGGGAGCACGCTTCACGGTGGTGGAGGCCACGCGGCAGAAGTCCAACGCGGACGCGATCACCTCGGGACAGAGGGAGGTGGAGGGAGATTACCTGGAGATAGAGCTGCTGGTGGAGAACGTCGGGGACGACCTCGTCGACCTCTCGGAATTCTCCTTCCGCATATGGAGCGAGGGCATCGCGGCGGACGAATACGAGGACTACTACCATGCCAACGGGGCCTTCGGCAAATACGTATCGGAGAACATGATCTCGGCGGTGCTGCTCGATTACGCAACCCTGCAGCCGGCCGCATACACGCTCAAGATGGGGGAGACCGTGGACGGGGTGTTCGTATTCTACGATCTCAACCCCAAGAACACGGCACGTAACCAGGGGGCCACTAAAGAGGGCATGAACCTGGTCATCCACAAGGAGCGGGGGGACGATGCGGGAGAGGAAGTAGAGATCAACCTGGCCGGTTATCCCGATTAGAGGGGCACTCGCATGCGCGCGCTGAAAAGAGGTTTTCGCAGTTTCCGGCGCCATCCCGCCGCCAACCTGGTGGTAGTGCTGCTGCTCTTCGTCTGCCTGGCATTCTCCCTCTCCATGCTGGCGGTCAAGCTGGCCGCGGACAGCCAGACCGAGGCGGTCAAGCAGAGGGTGGGCAACTACGGCGAGGTGCGCTCCAGCTCAGGTTACATGATGTCCACTTTCGAGATGGAGCGCGAGAAGAGCGATGCGGAGAGGGCCAGGGAAGCCCGCGGCATGTCGGAGGAGGAGGAACTGGCGGAGAGGGCCAAGACGCTGGTGCCGGAGGAACTGGTTGACCAATACTCGCGCAACCGCAGCATCATCACCTACGATAAGGTGCTGACCGCGGGCGTGACCATGCCCGGCCTCGAGAACGTCGAACTGGCCACCATGCTGGGCTTCAGCAAGGAGATCAAGGAGAGTGCCGCCGCCTCCGGCATCACCGAGAACACCTTCGTGTTCGAGGGCAACACCAACGGCGCCTCCGCCTCGGAGTTCCTCAACGGCAGCAAGAAGCTCATCGCCGGCTCTTATTACACCTACGCGGACGACCAGGCAGGAAACCTGGTAGTGCTGGTAGAGAAGAACCTGGCCGAGGAGAACGAGCTGGTGGTGGGTGACACCGTGACCGCCACCATCAGCGGTGAGAGGGGCTCGGGCGCGGAGTTGGAGCTGGAGGTCGTGGGCATCTACGAGACCATCGAGGCGGAGCGCCAGAGCCAGAGCAGTTCCTTTGCAACTTTCAACCCGGCGGGGAACAAGTTCTTCGCCCCCCTCTCCGTGGTGCAGGCACTCAACCAAACCCCGGGCTATGTTGAGCTCGGCTCGTATTATTTCGACAACGTGGACCATACGGACGAGCTTCAGCAGGCCTTCGAGGAGATCACGGAGGGCGGCGATCAATACGAGTTCGTCACCGATATCGGCGATTACGAGATCATCTCCGACCCCCTGCAGAAGGTGGGCAAGACCTCGGTCATCGGCCTGGCGGGAGCGCTGGGCGCCTGTGCCCTCATCATCCTACTGGCCATGGCTATAATCGTCGGT
>JBAQHA010000391.1:0-10193 GCA_049288075.1 Oricola sp. | reverse complement strand
CGTACAAGATAGCCAGTCCTCCCGGTCCAAGCCGGTCGGAAAAACCGGGATCCAACTCATAGATGGCGATAGCTGATCCTTCGAGCAGACCCGGCGCCGATCTCGAACAGATCGTCTTCCCAAGCGGCACGTCCGATGGGAACCGCGCCCGATAATGGTGGCCCGCATCAAAATTAGTGAGGAACCGCCAGGTGTCCACGGCTACCGCAGTTAGCCAGATCAACAGTGCGGCGACAACGCCTACGTAGAACCACCTGATCGCTTTCCTCAAAACTGTTTTCCGGATTACTCGCCCGTCCACTCCGGCTTGCGCTTGGCCAGAAACGCCCCGATGCCCTCTTCCGCGTCGCGGAAAAGCATGTTCTCCACCATCACGTTGGCGCAGTAGTCATAGGCGTCGGAGAGGCTCATCTGGGCCTGGTGGTAAAACGCCTCCTTGCCTGTTTTCAGCGTCAAAGGCGATTTGGAAGCAATGACTTCCGCGTATTTGCTCACAACCTGATTGAGGTATTCCTTCGGCACGACGCGGTTGACGAGGCCGTACTCGCGGGCCGCCGAGGCGTCGACGGTCTCGCCGGTCAGCAGCATCTCCATCGCCTGCTTGCGGTGGACGTTGCGGGTCAGCGCGACCATCGGCGTCGAGCAGAACAGGCCGATATTGACGCCCGGCGTGCCGAAGGTCGACGCATCGGTGCAGATAGCGAGGTCGCAGCTCGCGACGAGCTGGCAGCCCGCCGCCGTCGCCAGCCCGTCGACCTCGGCGATCACCGGCTTGGGATGGGTGACGATCGTCTGCATCAGTTCGGCGCACATGCGCATGGTCTTCTCGAAGAAGGCCCTGCCCCGGTCCGGGTCGGCGCGGTGCGCCGTCAGTTCCTTCAGGTCGTGGCCGGCGGAAAAGATCTTGCCGGCGGCCGCGATGACGATCACGCGCACCGCTTTGTCGGCGCGGGCTTCCTCCAGCGCCGCCATCATCGCCTCCATCGTGGCGATGGACAGCGCGTTGGCGGGCGGATTGGACAGCGTCAGCCGCATCGCCGGACCGGCAAGATCGCGCGTGACGGGCGGCGTTTCCACCAGGGCGGGTTTTGCGGTCATCGTTCTCCTCCGGCAAACAGGCTTGACGCGAAACCTAGCAGCGGGTCAAACCCGGCGGCAAGACAGATCGCCCACCGCATTTCGCATATGGCCCGACTATGACCGATACGCCCGCCCCCATCGTCTCCATCGAAGACCTCGAAGCCTTCATGGAAACCGAGTTCACCCAGGTCTACCAGGACGGGCGGATCTACTCGATCACCGATCTCGCGCCCGGCGCGCTGACGATGCGGCTCGACCCGAACGACCGGCACCTGCGCATCGGCGGCACGGTGTCCGGCCCGGCGCTGTTCACGCTGGCCGACTACGCCGCCTATTGCGTCATCCTCGCCCATATCGGGCTGAAGGGCCTGTCGGTGACGACCAGCTTCCACATCAACTTCATGCGCAAGGCCGATCCGGGGCCGATCTTCTGCACCGCGCGGCTCCTGAAACTCGGCAAGCGGCTGGTCGTCGTCGAGATATCGATCGCCGACGAGAAGGACGAGTTGATCGCGCACGGGTCGTGCACCTATTCGATCCCGCCGCGCGACTGATCAGTCCGAAAGCGGCGATATCTCGAAGCCGGAGAGCCGAACCCTGTCGGCGACGGCCTCGATCCCGGCAATCCGGTCGCCTTCGAACGCGAGCAGCAATACAAGCAGCACTCTTTCGTCGCGCTCGACGAGAACGCCCGGAGCACCGTCGACAAGGACCGGCCTAGCGAATCGCGCCCGGCCGTCGAATGCCTTTGCCACGGCTTCCGCTCCGCGCAGCGCGGCCGAAGAGCCTAGCCGGGCCGCCGCCTCATCGGCCCTGAACGTGACGTCAGGGTCGAGCACCGCCAGCAATCCCTCGAAGTCGCCACCGCGCGATGCGGCTAGAAACGCATCGACCACCCTGCGCTGTCGTGCCCGGTCCGTGGCTGGGATTTCCTGAGCCATCCTCAGCCGCCGACGCGCGCGGCTGGCCAACTGCCTGGCGGCCTCGGTCGAGCGGCCGACGATCGGTCCGATCTCGTCAAAGGACAGATCGAACATGTCGTGAAGCACGAATGCGATCCTTTCCGCAGGAGACAGCGACTCGAGCACGACCAGCATGGCCAGGCCGACGGAATCCGTCAGCACGATCTCGCTTTCCGGGTCGCCATACGCCGCAACGGCCTCGACAGGCGGTTCGAAGCCGTCGTCGATCGGTTCTTCGCGGCGCGCCTTGCGGGCACGCAGCATGTCAAGACAGATGCGGGCCACCACGGTGGTCAGCCAGCCGCCGAGATTGCCGATCTCGCCAATACCTGGGCGACCAAGCCTGATCCATGCTTCCTGCACCGCGTCATCGGCTTCGGTGCGCGAGCCGAGCATGCGATAGGCAACCTTTCGAAGGTGGGCGCGATTTGCCTCGAATTCCTCGGCCAGGAGTTTGTTTTCGTCCATCGGTCACGTTTCCCTTTTGCGGTCCGTCATCACCTTGACGAACGAGAGCCGGCGAGTGTGACGAACTGTCCGGCGAAGTCGTCGAAACCACCTACCAGCAAGGAGATGCAGTCATGCAAGCCAGAATGAAGCACCCCGTCGTCGTATTCCCCGCCGCCATGCAGGCACTCATCGCGCTCAACAAGGCGACGGAGACGGACAGCCTGCCCCTGGTCACACGACAACTCGTTCATCTGCGCGCCAGCCAGATCAACGGCTGCAGCGTGTGCGTGGACATGCACTCGGAGGAACTGAAGAAGGCCGGGGAGACCGACAAGCGCATATTCGCTGTCGCCGCCTGGCGGGACACGACCTTTTTCACCGAGCCCGAGCGCGCCGCACTGGCCCTGACGGAAGCCGTGACCCGCCTTTCCGATCGCGCGGATCCGGTCCCGGACGAGTTGTGGAACGAAGCGGCTCGGCACTATGACGAAGAAGCGCTTTCGGCGCTAATCCTGCAGATTGCGCAGATCAATGTCTGGAACCGGCTGAACGCCACCGTGCGCCAGGTCGCCGGCGCAGCATCGGCCTGACGGCTCAGGCACAAAAGCCGGGTCGGGGTCGCAATATCCCGGCCCGAGATGTCGGAATCTATGTGGTAAAATATTACCTTATCTTCAACCATTTGATTTTACTTTACTATTTCCAGATCGCCCGCAAACCGCCGCTTGACGTGCCGGAAAATAGCCCCTATGGAGGCGGCAATCGCGCGCGGACCCCGTCCGGCGCGGTTATTTTTGCCGGATCTGCCGGCAATCCAAGCAACAAGAAAAGCCCGTTCCGGCCCTGCCGATCCGGGATCCAAACCAAGGAAGAACTCCCATGCGGACATTCTCGCAGAAGCCCGCTGAAGTGCAGAAGAAGTGGGTGCTGATCGACGCCAAGGATCTGGTCGTCGGCCGTCTCGCAACCCTCGTCGCCATGCGTCTTCGCGGCAAGCACAAAGCAACCTACACCCCGCACGTCGACGATGGCGACAATGTCATCATCATCAATGCCGGCAAGGTCGCCCTGACCGGCAAGAAGCGGGCCGACAAGGTCTATTACTGGCACACCGGCCATCCCGGCGGCATCAAGGAACGCACCGCGGGCGAACTGCTCGACGGCCGCTTCCCGGAGCGCGTGATCGAGAAGGCGATTGAACGCATGATCCCGCGCGGCCCGCTCGGCCGCCGCCAGATGAAGAACCTGCGCGTCTATGCCGGCGCAGAGCATCCGCACGAGGCGCAGCAGCCGGAAGTGCTGGACGTCGCCGCGCTCAACTCCAAGAACAAGAAAGTGGCCTGATCACCATGGCTGAATTGAATTCTCTCGAAGAACTCGGCGCGGCAACCGGCGCCACCGCCAGCGCAGCCGAGCAGGCTCCGGTCCACGTCCAGAAGCTCGACGCCAACGGCCGCGCCTATGCCACCGGCAAGCGCAAGGACGCGGTCGCCCGCGTTTGGATCAAGCCGGGCACCGGCCGCATCACCGTCGGCGGCAAGGACTTCTCCGCCTATTTCGCGCGCCCGGTCCTGCAGATGGTCCTGCAGCAGCCGATTGTCGCGACCAATCGCGTCGGCCAGTACGACATCGACGCCACGGTCGCCGGCGGCGGCCTGTCCGGCCAGGCGGGCGCGGTGCGTCACGGCATTTCCAAGGCGCTGACCTATTACGAGCCGGCGCTGCGCGGCGTGCTCAAGAAGGGCGGCTTCCTGACCCGCGACAGCCGCGTCGTCGAACGCAAGAAATACGGCAAGGCGAAGGCCCGCCGTTCGTTCCAGTTCTCCAAGCGCTAAGCGTTTCGAGAATATCGCGATCTTCAGGGGGCGTCCTTCGGGGCGCCCCTTTTTCGTTCTTGGCGCAACTCCGCCCGAAATCCGATATCCCCGCCGCCCGCCGAAAACCGGCTGTGCTTTCCGCGTTCCTCGCGTAAACATGATCCGTCTGGAATCGGCAATCGACAGCGGAAGGACCGAATGCCAACAAAGCCCGGATCGCTGCTGCCTCTCTTTCGCAACCAGACATTCCGCATGCTCTGGATCGCGGCGCTGGCGTCCAATTTCGGCGGGCTGGTGCAGTCGGTCGGCGCGGCATGGATGATGACCGAACTGACGGCGTCGGAGAGCATGGTGGCCCTCGTCCAGACGTCGGTGACGCTGCCGATCATGGTCTTCTCGCTGGTCGCCGGGGTCTTCGCCGACAATTTCGACCGGCGCAAGGTGATGATCGTCGCCCAGGGTTTCATGCTCGTCGTGTCGATCGCGCTGACGGTCCTGGCGCTCGAGGGGATGCTGAACCCTGCCCTGCTCCTGTCCTTCACCTTCCTGATCGGCTGCGGGACGGCGCTGCACAACCCGTCCTGGCAGGCCTCGATGGGCGACATCGTCAGCCGCGAGGAATTGCCCGCCGCGGTGTCGCTCAACTCGATGGGCTTCAACATCATGCGCAGCGTCGGCCCGGCGGCGGGCGGCGCGATCGTCGCCATCGCTGGCGCGGCGGCCGCCTTCGCGGTCAACGCCGCCAGCTATGTGGCGATCATAGCGGCGCTGTTGCGGTGGCATCCGTCGCTGCCCCCGAAGACCCTGCCGCGCGAACCGTTCGGCAGCGCCTTCCAGGCGGGACTGCGCTACGTCGCGATGTCGCCCAACCTCATGAAGGTGATCCTGCGCGGCTTCCTGTTCGGCGTTTCCGCCGTGGCGATGCAGGCATTGCTGCCGATCGTCGTTCGCGACAACCTGCACGGCGACGCTTTTGTTTTCGGGACGCTGCTCGGCTGTTTCGGTTTCGGTGCGGTCGTCGGCGCGATGACCAATGCCGAATTGCGCGCCCGCATCCACAACGAGAACATCACCCGGATCGGATTCACGGGCTTTGCCTTCGCCACGCTGGCGCTCGCCTTCAGCGATCTGCTGATCGTCTCGGCGATCGCGCTGCTCGTCGCGGGCGCCTGCTGGGTGGTCTGCCTGTCGCTGTTCAACGTGACGATGCAGATGTCGACGCCGCGCTGGGTCGTCGGGCGGGCGCTGGCGCTGTATCAGACCGGCGTCTTCGGGGGCATGGCCGCCGGCAGCTGGCTGTGGGGCGCGCTGTCGGAGAGCATCGGAACGAACAATGCGCTGAGCTGCGCGGCCGTGGTGCTGCTGGCCGGCGCGATCACCGGCTTCCGCTTCCCGCTGCCGGATTTCGGCCAGCTCAATCTCGACCCGCTCAACCGTTTCACCGCGCCGCCACTGCGGCTCGATCTCACCCAGCGAAGCGGGCCGATCACGATCATGGTGGACTACGAGATCGCGCAGGAAGACGTGCAGGAATTCCTCGCCACGATGACGCTGCGCCGCCGGATAAGGATCCGTGACGGCGCGCAGCAATGGGCGCTTCTGCGCGATCTGGAAAATCCCGACATCTGGACCGAGAGCTATCACGTGCCGACCTGGGTCGAATATATCCGGCACAATGAGAGGCGCACCAATGCCGACGCCGAGGTGACGGACCGGCTGCTGGCCCTGCACAAGGGCGAGAAGCCCTTGCGGGTGCACAGGATGATCGAACGGCAGACGGTCACGCCGCATGACGACATGCCGCGCCTTGACGGCGACCGGTCAAGATGAACGATTGACGCAACGATTCCGCGACGCCCCGGCGGGGCTCATTACACACGAAACGACACGCATCGTTTCCCACGCAGAAGACGATATTCATGAGCCAGAAGAGACGGATTTTCACCATCACGGCGGGGAGAACGGGCACGGCCTGGCTGGCAGACCTGTTTTCCGGCAACCTGGAATGCCACTGCATCCACGAGCCGCTCGAGGTCTTCGATTTCGGCGTGAGCATGCCAGATATCCGCATCCTGCGCGCCTTCAACGAATACGGCAATTGCGACGCGGTCAGGGAATTCTGGGAGCGCAAGATCGGCCTGATCGAGCAGCATGACTGCTACATCGAGACCAACCACACGCTCGCCAAGTGCGGCCTGATCGAGAACATCGCCGACAGCGCCATCGCCGGCGACACGACGATCGTCAACCTGCGCCGCAACAAGGTGAAGCAGTGCGTCAGCTACATCGTGCGCAACGACTTCAACAACATGACGCTGATCTGGCAGTGGTTCCTGCACCCGGGATACCGCAAGAAGATCATCAACCCCGAGCCGTTCTTCGCCATCGGGCAGATCGGGATGATCGTCTGGTACATATTCGAGATCGAGGCGCGTCAGGTCTACTACAAGAAGAAATTCGGCGCGAAGCTGAAGTTCGTCGATGCCGACCTGGAGGTCATCACGACGGAGAAAGGGGCGCGCGAATTCTGGGACAGGCTCGGCCTGACGGGCGAAATCACGCTGCCGCCGCCTGCCAACCGGACCGAAGGCGCGCCGCCGCCCCCGGCACTGGTCGACCAGATCACGCAGGTGTTCGCGGCGATCAATTTCGACGCCGAGACGATCGTCGACGCCTTCATCGAATCCGGCGCGTCGCTGGCCTGACCGGCAACGGAAACCGCGAAAGCGGGGCCTTGCTCCGCTTTTTTGTTGCGCGTTCGCCGGCCCGCGATATGACGGGATGAGTTCACGAGGTTCACGCAATGGCATCGAAATCCATCGACCACGCCTTCACGGCGCGCAATCCGACCGGAAGCGGCAGCGACCCAACCTATGCCGGGGCGCTGTCCTTCATGCGGCGCAAATATTCGAAGAACCTGAAGGGCGCGGACGCCGTGGTCTGGGGAATCCCCTTCGACGCGGCCGTCTCCAACCGGCCCGGCGCGCGCTTCGGCCCGCAGGCGATCCGGCGCGCCTCGGCGATCATGGATGTCGATCCGCAATACCCGTTCCGGCGCGACCTGTTCGAGAGCCTCGCGGTGATCGACTACGGCGACTGCCTGCTCGACTTCGGCAACCACCAGAAGACGCCGGCGACGATCGAGCGCGAGGCGACGAAGATCCTCAATTCCGGCGCGTTCCTGGTGACGCTGGGCGGCGACCACTACGTCACCTGGCCGCTCCTGAAGGCGCATGCCGCCAGGCATGGCAAGCTGGCGCTGGTGCAGTTCGACGCCCACCAGGACACCTGGTACGACGAGCCGAAGCGCATCGACCACGGCTCCTTCGTCGGCCGGGCGGCGCGCGACGGCGTCATCGACACGGACCATTCGATCCAGATCGGCATCCGCACCCACGCGCCGGAGGATTGCGGCATAAAGATCCTCCATGGCGAGGAAATCGAGGAGATGAAGACCGCCGAGATCGTCAAGGCGATCCGCGACCGCGTCGGGACCAAGCCCTGCTACATCACCTTCGACATCGACTGCCTGGACCCCGCCTATGCGCCGGGCACCGGCACGCCGGTCGCTGGCGGCCCGTCGTCTGCCAAGATGCTGTCGGTGCTGCGCCAGCTCGGCTCGCTCGACATCAGGGGCGCCGACATCGTCGAAGTCGCGCCGGCCTACGACCATGCCGACATCACGGCGATTGCCGGCGCGGCGATCGCGCAGCACTATGTCGGGCTTCTGGCGGAGAAACGCGCGAAGGGCGAGCGATGAGGCTGACGCCTCCGCCCCTCCCCCAATCCGAACAGAAGCGATCCCAATCATGAAACCGAAACTCTTCATCGACGGCGAACACGGAACCACCGGCCTGCAGATCCGCCAAAGGCTCGCCGGCCGGACCGACCTCGAGGTCCTCTCGATCCCCGAGGCCGAGCGGCGCAACACCGCGATGCGCGAACAGCTCCTGCGCGAGGCCGACATCGCGATCCTCTGCCTGCCCGACGACGCCAGCCGCGAATCCGTCGCCATGATCGGCGACGCCGGCACCCGCGTCATCGACGCCTCGACGGCGTTCAGGACCGCCGATGGCTGGACCTACGGCATGGCCGAGCTCGACGCCGACCAGGCCGCAAGGATCGCCGCCGCCCGCCTCGTCGCCAATCCGGGCTGCTGGCCGCAGGGGCCGATCGCGACGCTGCGCCCGCTGGTCGCCGCCGGCCTGATCCCGGCGGATTTCCCGATCACCTTTACCGGCATCACCGGCTATTCCGGCGGCGGCAAGGCGATGATCGCCGACTACGAGGCGATGGGCGAGGCCGCGCCGGAATATCTCCCCTACGGCCTGACGCTGTCGCACAAGCACCTGCCCGAACTGAAGCGCCACGCGCTGCTGACCCGCGACCCGCTGATGGTCCCGGTCGTCGGCGACTTCGCGCAGGGCATGGTGACGATGGTGCCGCTGCAACTGGGCGGCCTCCCCGCGGTACCGACCGGGAGGCAGTTGCACGAGGCCATCGCCGACCACTACGCATCGCTGTCGGCAAGCGTCATCGACGTCGCGCCCTACGAGAAGCTGGAGCGCGTCCCCGACATCCAGCCGGAAGCGCTCAACGGCACCGACGGCATGAAGCTCTACGTCTTCGCCAACGACGACCGCGCCCAGGCCGTCCTGATCGCCGTCTACGACAATCTCGGCAAGGGCGCCTCGGGGGCGGCGGTGCAGAATTTGGACCTTATGATCGGGTGAGGAGCGCCCCCGGGGGTCCCCGCCAGCGACGAGCCGCAGGCGAGGAGCTTAAGGGCGGGGCAGACTAGTGCCGCGCGATCGCGTAATCGCGCATGACATCGGCCTCGATCTGCATTTCGGCGAGGCGGTGCTTGACGATGTCGCCGATGGAGATGACGCCGACCAGCCTGCCGCCTTCCACGACGGGAAGATGGCGGATGCGCCGCTGCGTCATCAGCTTCATCAGTTCCGCGAGCGTGCTTTCGCGCGAGCAGGTGACGACCGATCGCGTCATCAGGTCGGAGACCTTCATCTTCAGCAGGTCGGCGCCGTGTTCCGCCAGGCCATAGGCGACGTCGCGCTCGGAGACGATGCCCTCGACGGCACTGCCGTCGCTCGAGACGATGATCGCACCGATGCGCAATGTCCGAAGCCGGTGCGAAAGCATGTTGACCGTCTCCTCGGGACGCACGGTGAAGACGTCGTTCCCCTTGAGATCCAGAACGTTGGAAACCTTCATGACCCGGCTCCTTCGCGGTACACTCGTTTCGAGCGATCCAAGAAGAGATATCCAAATGCGGCCGTTCGACGGTCGGATACCGGCTTGGACACGCGCCATCATAAGTTTCGGCCTCGGTGGGGCCGGAGGCAAGGAAGGGGTGGGAGGGCGGCTCGCGATCCCGATACGAGGCATACGAACGCCCAAAGCCAGCAGAGCGTCGAGCGTAAGAAAGATACCCTGCCGCGCATGACCGAGGTTATTTAGCTTCTGATGCGCCTTCTGCTTCTTCTTTCGGTATCTGTGCCAAGCGCTCGGCTATACCCCAGCGGCTTACCCTAAACTCGTTGACAGGATTCTCCTGCGCTATCTGTTGAAGCGCATCGTTCGCTTTGCGCATGATCTCCACTTTGTAGGCGTCGGGATTCGCCAGATTGTTGTACTGGGTCAGCCCGCGCCGCATTAGCTCGAAGTTACGCCCTTCGTGATGCTTGAGCACTCGTACGTATTCTTCAACTGACAACGCAGCCAATCGCTCCGTGATGTTTTGATCGAATCCGTTATCGGCAAGCATTATGAAAAGGTCTTCAACTGGGGGAGCCGGTTTCCGCTGCTCATCCAACATCAACAGTTTTTCTTTAATGTCAGCGTCTAGGCGCGTCCCAAATAACTG
>JBAQHA010000390.1:0-2370 GCA_049288075.1 Oricola sp. | reverse complement strand
GTTTCGGGTCGGCGGGGAGAAGCGTGCCGCCGCCGGTGAATTCCAGCCATGCCGACTCGTAGGCGGAGCGGACCGCCGTCAGCACGGGAATGCCTATCTCGCAGGCCGCCTCGATGACGGCGCGCAGGCCCTGGCCGTCGGACTCGCCCTTGCCGAACCGGTTCACGACGAGGAGACCGGTCCCGGGGCCGATCTTGCCGAGCATGATACCGGAGACCTCGGCGAGCGCTGCCGGATCCAGCCGGCATCCCTTTGCGCCGCGGCCAAGCGCCTGCGAAATTCGTATCTTTTCCCCGGTCGCCAGGTCCTCCAGATGCGTGATCGCGCAACAATCGTCCTCCTCCGGCGTCTCGCGCTGCAGACAGCCGGCCACGGCATGGCCCCTCGCCCGCACTTGCCGCACGACGCTCTCCAGAACATCGTCGACCCGGTCGCCGTCGCCAAAGCGGATCGCCGCGATCGCCAATGATTGTTCCACCGTGTCAGCCCCCGATCGCACCATACTATTCCTTGACGTAGGGCTTGCCGTCGGCCGCAGGCGGACGGGCGCGGCCGATGAAGCCCGCGACGACGACGATGGTCGCGAGATAGGGCGCCATGGCGAGGAATTCCGACGGGATCGGCGTGTTCAGCAGCGCCAGCTTCTGTTGCAGCGAATCGGCGAAGCCGAAGATCAGCGCCGCCATCAGCGCGCCGACCGGGTGCCAGCGGCCGAAGATCATAGCGGCGAGGCCGATGAAGCCGCGGCCGCCGGTCATGTTCTCGTCGAAACGGCCGACCGAGCCGAGCGTGAACCAGGCACCGCCGAAGCCGGCGACCATGCCGGCGAATGTCACGTTAATGTAGCGGGTGCGGTAGACGTTGATGCCCAACGTATCGGCGGCGCGCGGATGTTCGCCGACGGCGCGGGCGCGCAGGCCGTAGCGGGTATAGAACAGGTAGTAGGTCGCCACCGCCACCATGACCAGCGCGCCGTAGACGAAGATGTTCTGCTGGAACAGCACTGGCCCGATCAACGGAATGTCGGAAAGATAGGGGATCGAGACGGCGCGGAAGACCGGCGCGTTGTTGAGCGCGCGGTATTCCTGGAACACCTGGCTCGACACGTAGGAGGTGACGCCGAGCACGAACAGGTTGATGACGACGCCGGCGATGATCTGGTCCATGCGGTAGGTGACGACGAGCGCCGCCAGGATGAAGCCGAATAGGCCGCCGACGGCGACCGCCGCCGCCAGCCCGCCCCAACCGCCGAGCAGCGAGCCGAGCAGAGCGCCGGTGAACGCGCCGGCGAGCAGCATGCCCTCGATAGCGATGTTCACCACCGCGACGCGCTCCGAAAGCACGCCGGCGAGACCGCCGAGCGCGATGGGGATCGCGCGCACCATCGTCGCCTGAAGCATGCCGGTCAGCGAGAAGGCCTTGCCGGCCGTCGCCCAGACGAGGAAGGCGGCGACGACGAAGGCGAGGCCTATGCCCAGCGAGATCGCTGTCCAGCGCGTGCCGCCGCGCAGAAACTGGCGCACGCCGAGAAAGGCGAGAATTGCGGCGGCGATGTAGTTGAACGGGGCGGCAGGGACGACGAGGTTCGGAACGACCCAAGTGTCGCGCGGTCCGGAAATGCGGAAGGTGGCGTCGCCGGCCGATTCGTAGCCGAAGACCGCCGCGACGAGGATGGCGAGCGCCAGCAGGATGAAACCGGAAATGCGCGCCTGGCGCTGCTTTCCCGGTTCCAGCTTCGTCGTGGATGCGACATCGGTCGTAGATGCTGCAGTCATAGCCGGTTACTCCTTGCGTCCCGAGGCGGGCCTGCGGAAGCCCCAGGGGAAGATGGCACGCACGAGCAGCGGCGCGGCGATGAAGACGATGATCAGGGCCTGGATGATGCCGATCAGGTCGATCGACACGCCGGCGTCGACCTGCATCTGGCGGCCGCCCGCCTCAAGCGCGCCGAACAGCAGCCCGGCAAACAGGACGCCGATCGGGTGCGAACGGCCGAGCAGTGCAACCGAGATGGCGTCGAAGCCGATGCCGGAGGAGAAGCCCGGCGTGGCGCGGCCGAGAACGCCGAGGACCTGGTTGGCTCCGGCGAGGCCGGCGAGCGCGCCGGCGGTCGCCATGGCGAGCACGATGATCAGCGAGGCGCGCATGCCGGCATAGCGCGCGGCGTCGGGATTCTCGCCGGAGGCTCGGAACTCAAAACCGGTCTTGGTGCGGAACAGCAGCCACTGCACGAAGAAGACCGCGGCGAGCACCAGGATCATACCGGCATGGACACGCAGGTTCGGATCGATCCAGGCAAACAGGCGCGGCAATTCGGCGCTTTCGAGAACGGACCGAGACACCGGATCGGCGCGGCCGGGACGCTGCACC
>JBAQHA010000389.1:0-4479 GCA_049288075.1 Oricola sp. | reverse complement strand
TCTACTCCCCTCACCCGCGCTGGCAGCCATCGAGGCCCTGATGTCAGACTCACCTTCCGCTAAGCCCCGGCGACGCAAGTTCCTGGAAGTCAGGAAACCCATTTCCAGGCGGCAAGCTGTCCTGTCGGCGATCGGGATCTGGGTCGTCTTCTTCGCGATCTGGGCCGCGGCGGCCGCGAGCGGGATGGTCAACGAGCTACTCGTGCCCGCGCCGCAGAAGGTTCTCTTCACGCTCTATGACCTGTTCGTCGCGCGCGGCTTCGCCTCCGACGTGGTGATCAGCATCCTGCGCGTGCTGGCGGCGTTCATGGCCGCGTCGGTCGTCGCCATTCCGCTTGGCGTCATGATGGGCTCGTTTCCGGCGATCGAGGGAATCGCCAATCCCTTCGTCTCCGCCTGGCGCTATCTGCCCGCTCCGTCCTTCATTCCGGTCCTGCTGATGTGGTTCGGCACCGGCGAGACGCCGAAGCTGGCGCTGCTGTTCATCGGCGTGGTGTTCTTCCTGATCACGCTGGTGATGGACCACACCAAGAATGTCCGCCACGAACTGGTCGAAACCGCGCTGACGCTGGGCGCCAGTCGCGGCGTGACGGTGCGCTCTGTGATCCTGCCGGCCGTGCTGCCCGACATCGTCGTCGCGATGCGCCAGATGCTCGCCGTGACCTGGACCTACCTGGTTATCGCCGAGATCGTCGCGTCGACGACCGGCATCGGCGCGATGATGATGCGCGCGCGGCGCTTCCTGCACACCGACGAGATCATGGCCGGCATAATCGTGATCGGCGCGCTCGGGCTGGTCTTCGACATCCTCTTCGTCCGGCTGCACCGCCGGCTCTTCCCCTATATCCAGGAGAAGCGACGATGAACGACGCAATCCTGACCCTGACGGGCGTTTCCAAGTCGTTCGACCTCGGCAACGGCAAGGCGATCGAAGCGATTTCCGGCGTGAATTTCGAGGTCCGGCGAAACGAGATCTGCGTCATCCTCGGACCCTCCGGCTGCGGCAAGTCGACCGTGTTGCGCATGATCGCGGGCCTCGAAACCCCGACCTCGGGGAGCCTCGTGCTGGAAGGCCGCCATATCGACGGGCCTGGCCGTGACCGCGGTATGGTCTTCCAGGCTTATACCTCGTTCGACTGGCTGAGCGTTCGCAAGAACGTGGAGTTCGGGTTGAAGATCAACGGTGTGTCTGCCGCGGAGCGGCGCGACCGCGCCGAGCACTATATCGGCCTGGTCGGATTGACCAAGTTCGCCGACGCCTATCCGACCCAGCTTTCCGGCGGCATGCGCCAGCGGGTCGCCATCGCGCGCACCCTCGCCAACGACCCGGAACTGCTACTGATGGACGAGCCGTTCGGCGCGCTCGATGCCGAGACCCGCTGGCACATGCAGGAATTGCTGGTCGGGATCGCCGAGACCGCCAATACCACGATCGTCATAGTCACGCACGACATCGAGGAAGCGATCTTCCTCGCCGACAAGATCGTCTTCATGTCGCGCCATCCGGGCCGCGTCAAAACCGAGATCGTGCCGGCCTTCAAGGGCGGCAGGCGGATCACGGAAAAGGAAAAGGTCATCGAACTCGACGGCTATGCCGAGATCGAACGTCAGATCATGCGCCTGATGCGCGAAGAAGGCGCCAAGGATTAATTGAAGGAGTTTCCATGAGTTCGTCGGTGATGATGTCGGAAATGACATGGCCGGAATACGCGGCGGCGCTCGAAACCAATCCGGTCGTCTTCCTGCCGACCGGGGCGCTCGAGCAGCACGGTCCGCATTTGCCGATGTCGGTCGATTACCTGCTGCCGTCGGCGATCGCGCGCGAAATCGCCACCGAGATCGGCGGTGTCGTCGCCGCGCCCGTCACCTATGGCTACAAGTCGATGACACGTTCGGCTGGCGGCCCGTTCTTCCCCGGTTCGACCGGTCTCGACGGGGCGACACTGTCAGCCGTGGTGCGCGACGTGATCCGCGAACTCGTGCGCCACGGCGCGCGGCGCATCTGCGTGCTCGACGGCAATTACGAGAACCTCTGGTTCCTCAACGAGGGCATCGATCTCGTCATGCGCGAGGTCGGGTCCGCGGGCGTGCGTATCATGTGCCTGCAGCACTGGGAATTCCTGACCGAGGAAACCCTTGCCGAGGTCTTCCCCGACGGTTACCCCGGTATCGAGCTGGAACACGCCGCCGTGCTGGAGACTTCGCTGATGATGAACTTCCACCCGGAACTCGTCCGCTTCGACCGCATTCCCGGCAACGCGCCGGCGGACGCACCCTGCTACGACGTCTGGCCGCCACGGCGCGAGTGGGTGGCGCCGGAAGGATCGCTGATCTCGGCCAAGGGCGCGAGCCCCGAGAAGGGCGCGATCATCGCCGCGCAATACCGCCGCGACATCGCCGCGGCCGTGCGCCGCGAATTCTACGAACTGGGCTGACGGCGGTATGCGCGCCATGTTCGATTTCCCGGGCAAGAAAGTGCTGGTGACGGGCGCGAGCCGGGGCATCGGTTTCGGCGTAGCAGAAGCCTTCGCCATGGCGGGCGCCGACCTGGCGATCCTCGCCGAGGACGGCTTTGTTCATGACGCCGCCGCGCGACTCACGGAAAAGACGGGGCGCCTCGTTACGGGTCTTGTTTGCGATATCACCGATCGCAGAGCGGTCGCGGAAGCGCTCGGCGCGTTCGACCGCATAGACGTGCTGGTCAACAATGCCGGGCTGGAGCGCCCGACGCCGTTGCAGGCCGCCGACCCGGCGGTCGACGACACCTTCGCCAGAGTGATGGCCGTCAACGTGACCGGCACGCACAATGTAACGCGCGAAGCGATATCGAAAATCCCCGACGGCGGGCGGATCGTCATCACTTCCTCGATCTGGGGCAAGACCGCGGTGCCGGACTTCTCGGCCTATGTCGCGTCCAAGCATGCGCTTATCGGCATGGCGCGGACATGGGCGAAGGAACTCGGGCCTCGCGCGATCACGGTCAACGCGATCTGCCCCGGCTGGGTGAAAACCGAAGCCGCCATGCGCTCGCTCAACAGCATGGCCGCGAAGACCGGGGCGGAACCCGACGCGCTGCTCGCCGAGATCGTCGCCGCGCAGGCGATCGAAGGGCTGATGGAGCCGGCCGACGTCGCCGGGCTCTATCTCTTCCTCGCTTCCGACGCGGCCGCGAACATCACCGGCCAGGCAATCAATGTTGATCGCGGCGAGGTTCTGGCATGAGCGGGTCGCTTTCCGGACGCATCGCGGTGGTGACCGGCGGATCGCGCGGGATCGGACGCGCCATCGCGCTCGCCTTTGCCCGCGAGGGCGCAGATATCGCGATCTGCCACAAGGGCGACCCTCAGGCGGATGCGACGCTCACCACCCTGCGGTCCGGGGGCGTCAAGGCGTGCGCAATCGATGCCGATGTATCCTCGGAGAGCGACGTCGTCGCGCTGTTTGAAAGGGTCGCGGATGAATTGGGCCCGGTCGATATCGCGGTCGCCAATGCGGGCATCCTGCGCGAGGCGCCGCTGCTGGAAACCAGCGCCGAGGATTTCGACGCCGTTGTTTCGGTCAACCTGCGCGGCGCGTTCCTGACCGCCCGCGAAGCCGCCCGGGCAATGCTCGCCCGCCCGGAGACCGCACCCGCGGGCCGGATCATCACGATCTCCTCGGACCTCGCCTTTCTCGGCCGCGAGCGGATGGCGGCCTATTGCGCGTCAAAGGGCGGCATCGCTTCGCTGACGCGATCGCTGGCGCGCGAACTCGCGCCGAGGATTCTCGTCAACGCCATCGCACCAGGCCCGGTCGACACCGACATGACAAGTCCGCAGTCGATGAGCGCGGAAGCGCTCGCCAAGGATCTCGCGTCCCCCCTCGCGCGCTTCGCCCGGCCGGAAGAAATCGCCGCGCTGGCTGTGTTCCTCGCCGGCGAAGGCTCCAGTTTCGTGACCGGCCAGTGCTACGGCGCCAATGGCGGCAGCGCGATGTATTGAACCCCAGTTTGTCCGGAGACAGCCGATGAGCGACCCATACTTCCAGCCCGTTTCGGGCTTCGACCTGCCCCGCTTTGCCGGTGTGCCGACCTTCATGCGGCTGCCGCATGTCGGCCTGGACGACGCGCGGATCGCCGATGTGCAGATCGGCATCGTCGGCGCACCTTGGGACAGCGGCACGACCAACCGCCCGGGTCCGCGCCACGGCCCGCGCCAGTTGCGCGACTTATCGACCATGATCCGCGCCGAGAACGGGGCGACCGGCGTTCGGCCGTTCGAACTCGTCAACTGCGCCGACCTTGGTGACGTCGCGCCGAACCCCGCCGACGTACAGGACAGCCTCGCCCGGTTCACCCGTTACTACGGCCGCGTGAAGGAGATGGGCATCGTCCCGCTCACCGCCGGCGGCGACCATCTCTGCTCGCTGCCGATCCTGCGTGGACTCGCCTCGGACCGCCCGGTCGGCATGATCCATTTCGACAGCCACACCGATCTGTTC
>JBAQHA010000388.1:0-8134 GCA_049288075.1 Oricola sp. | reverse complement strand
GTTCAACGCCCTGCATCCGTCCGGAGAATGAACCGCCTCAAAGGCCGAGCGAGCGGTAGTGGTCATTGATCGCGCCGGCGGTCGTCCACCAGACGGTCTCGCCCGACCGTTCACTTATTTGCGTCAGCGCCCGTTCCAGGTGCCGGAACCGGTGCGGCTGGCCCATCAGATAGGCGTGCAAGGCGATGCCCATGACCAGCGGCCGGCGCGCGCTCTCCTCGAGCATCACCTCGAAAGCGTCGACGATCATGTCGGCGAACTCCTTCCCCTCGTGCTTGCGACCGACGATCTGTGGTATGTCGTTGAGCTCTTGCGGATAAGGCACTGACAGAATTCGCCCTTTTCGGGTTGTCAACCACACCGGCTGGTCGTCGTGGCACCAGTCGAGCAGGTATTCATAGCCCGCTTCGTGCAGCAGGTCGGGCGTGACCCGGCTCTGTGAAATCCACGGTCCGAGCCAGCCCTTCGGCGCCTTGCCCTCGTGCCGCGCGACGGCCTCGCTCGCTTCCGCGATCAACCGGACCTCGTCTTCCTCGGCCAGGACGCCCTGCATTTCCGCGTTGGTGCGGCCATGCCCGGCGATCTCGTCGCCGCGCGCCCGGAACGCCGCGACCACCGCGGGCGCGGCCTCGTACATCTCGCCGTTGACCAGCGCCGTGCATGGCAGGCCGAGCCGGTCGAACAGCTCGATCATCCTCCAGACGCCGACGCGATTGCCGTAATCGCGCCAGGCGTAATTGAGGATGTCGGGCTGCGGCCCGCCGTGGCTCAGTTCCGCGCCAAGCCCCTCGCCGAAGGCGAAACATTCGAGGTTCATGCCGATATAGACCGCGAGCCGCTTTCCCTCCGGCCATGAGAAATCCGGCCGCGAAACGATCGGATCGAAAGAGTAGCGCCCGTGGCCGGCCAGCGCCATGGCTCAGACCTCTTCCGCCCTGCGGGCGTTCCACTCGTCGACGGTGAGCGTCCTTATGTCGAACTGGTCGAGCGTGCGCGTGTAGGAGTGCCCGCCGAGCCGCCCGACGGCGTTCATGCCATGCTGGTCGACATGCAGCCACTCGTTGACGAGATCCTCGCGCACGAACACGCCGAGCACTTCGCCGAGGATGATCTCGCGGGCGCGGCCGATCTCCAGCGTCATGTATCGCCGGCATTCCAGCGCCGCCGGCGCCTCCAGGATGCGCGGACTGCGCACCATTGTGCCCGGCGCCGTCGTCAGCCCGGCTGCCGCGATCTCGTCCACTTCGGGGCCGAACTTGATGGCGCAGACCTCCATCTGTTCGACCATCGCATGGTCGGCGATGTGGACGGTGAACTCCTCGGTATCGCGGATGTTCTTCGCCGTGTCCTTGAACCGCATGTCGGCGTAGTTCTCGACGCCGATGGCGACGATCGCCGGGTCGTGCGACAGCACGTTGAAGAACGAGAACGGCCCGGCATTGCGCCGGCCGTCCGCGCTCATCGTCGTCACCAGCGCGATCGGGCGCGGGATCACCGTGCCGATCAGCAGCTTGTAGCGATCCCGCTCGTTCAGCGCCGAAAAGTCGAAATGGGAATGGTGCCCGGTCACCGCGATCCGCTCAGCCCAGTTCGAAGGTCGTGATGCCGAAGATGCGGTCCAGCGGCAGGTCCGGGTCCGTCCCGCGATACATCCGGGCGGTCTCGAAAGCGGGAACCAGTCCGGCGCGATGCGCCATCGCGACCGCCGCGTGATTGTCCTCGGGCGTGTCCAGCGAGATCTCCGCGTCCGACGGCGCGGTCGCGGCCAGTGCGGAAAACAGCGCTTCGGCGATATCGTGGGTGTCGGCGAAAAGCGGCCCGATCTTGTAGCCCGTCCGGCAGGAACGGATCGTGCCGTAGCCGGCAATCGCGCCGTCCAATACCGCCAGCAGCGTGTGGCGGTGGACGGATAGGCCGGGCAGCGTCCAGTTGCGTAAGAAGCCGTCGCGGGCGGCGGGAAAATGGACCCTATCATATGCGCAGAGCAACGGCAGGTCCGCCGTGTCGACAGGCCGGATCGTGCAGACGTCGCCGGATTGCGCGTCGGTGGTCGCGATGCCGGTATGGCGGATATTGCGGCCGGCGAGCGTGAAGCCGCTCTTGCGGTAGTTGTCCTGCTGGGCGACGACGCCGTCGAGCCCGACGGTGCGGCCCTCCAGATGCGCCATGCCGGCGTTCCAGATGGCGATTCCCGCCCCCGTGCCGCGATGGTCGGGCCGCACGATATAGAAGCCGAGGAAACCGAAATCCTCGCCGTAGCGCACGACCGAGATCGAGGACACCGGCTCGCCGTCGACGAAGCCCATCAGGAAGCCTTGCGGATCGACGGCATGGAAGGCGGCCAGATCGTCGTAACCGGGATTCCATCCCTCCGACGCGGCCCAGTCGACGGCGACGGCGAATTCGTCCCTGCTCGCCGCCCGGATGACGGGTTCGCTCATGCGACCTGCGCTCCGTGCAATCCGCCGCTCCACCTGTCGGCGTTCGCGGCGCGCAAGGCTTCCGCAAAACTCACCGCCGTCGCGACACCGTCTATGACGGGCAGATGGAAACGGTCGGAGAGTGTCAGCGCGAGATCGGCCATGCCCGCGCATCCCAACACGATCGAGTCCGGTTTGTCATCGGCCAGGGCGCGCGAAATTTCGCCCGCGATCGTCTCGCAGGAGCCTTCGGGATCGTTTTCCAGGGCCAGCACCGGCACCTCCGAGGCCCGCACCTTGCGGCAGCGCGACGCAAATCCGTAGGCCGCGAGATTGGCTTCAATCACCGGCACCGAGACTCCGAGTGTCGTGACCACGGAAAATGCGCCGCCAACCAGCATCGCCGCATGGAATGCCGCCTCGCCGATTCCGATCACCGGGATCGGCGAGCGTCGTTTCAGCTGCATCAGGCCGGTGTCGTCGAAACAGGCGATGATGCAGGCGTCATAGCCACCCTTCCCCAGCACTTCCTCGTCGAACAGGCGAGACAGGCCCGGCAGCGCCGCAGCGCCGTCTTCCGGCCCCTGGATCGCCGGCGGCGTATCGACTGGATTGACCGCCGTGATCCGCGTTTTCGCGCGCGCCACGTCGCTCGCCGCCGCCTCGATCGACCGCGTCATCGCCGCCGTCGAGTTCGGATTGATGACGAGGATATGCATCAGAGCAAGCCCTTGCCCGCATCCGAGCCCAGCCGCGCGCGGCGGCGGTTCATCGCGACGACGGCGAGCAGGAAGACGGCGATGATGAGGAAGGAGAACCCGGTTGTCAGCGTGCCGAGCGCGAAGATCACCGGCTTGGTGACGTTGGTGGTCATGCCGTAGATTTCCAGCGGCAGCGTATTGTAGGAGCCCGCCGTCAGAAGCGTCCGCGCGAATTCGTCATAGGACAGCGTGAAGCCGAACAGCGCGACGCCGAGCAGCATCGGCGCGATGATCGGCAGGACGACATGCCGCACGGTCTGCCAGGCCGTCGCGCCCTGGTCGCGCGCCGCCTCCTCGTAGGATTTGTCGAAGCGGTTGAACACCGCGAACATGATCAGCAGGCCGAAGGGCAGCGTCCATGTCAGCTGCGAGCCGAAGCCGGAGGTCGCCCAGTGCACCGTCAGGCCGGACTGCGAGAAGATCAGTCCGACGCCGAGCGAGATCAGGATCGACGGGATCACCAGCGAAGTGACGATAAGATAGAAGATCAGGCCCGAGCCCGGAAAGCGCTTGCGGAAGGCCAATCCGCCCATCACCGAGATGACGACGGTCGATACCATCACCATCATGCCGAGGACGAATGAGCGCGAGAAACTGCCCCAGATGTCGCCGACCGCCTGTTCCTTGAAAAGCTCCCTGAACCAGTGCAGCGAGACGCCGCGCATCGGGAAAGTCAGCCCACCCTCGGGTCCCTGGAAGGACAGGATCGCGATGGTCAGCGTCGGCCCGTAGAGGAAGACCAGGAACAGGCCGAAGATCGCCGCGAGGACATAGAAGGCCTTCGAACGCTTCTCCATGTCAGAGTTCCTTCCTGATATCGACGAAGCGCAGCAGGATCGCGATCACGATCAGGACGGTGATCAGCAGGATCACGGCGGTCGCCGCCGCCGACGGATATTGCAGCAGGGCGATGTCGTTGGAGATCAGCCGCCCGACATTCGCCTTCTGGCTGCCTGACATGAACCGCACGGTGATGAAATCGCCCATCACCAGCGTCACCACGAAGATCGAGCCGATCATGATGCCGGGCTTTGTCAGCGGGATGATGACGTTGGTCAGCGTCTGCCAGCCGGAAGCGCCATTGTCATAGGCGGCTTCGATCAGCGACTTGTCGATGCGCATCATGGTGTTGAAGATCGGCACGACCATGAACAGCGTGTAGAGGTGCACGAAGGCGAGGATCACCGCGAAATCGGAAAACAGCAGCCATTCCAGCGGCTGGTCGATCACGCCGAGCGAAAGGAGGCCCGAATTGGCGATGCCGTTGCGCCCGAGAAACGGGATCCACGAAATCATCCGGATGATGTTCGACGTCCAGAACGGGATGGTGCAGAGCAGGAACAGGATGATCTGCCAGGTCTGAGTCCGGACGTGGAAAGCCAGGAAATAGGCGATGGTGAAGCCGAGCGTCAGCGTGATCGCCCAGGTGATGACGGCGTATTTGATGGTGTTCAGGAACACCTGGTAGGTCACCGGCGAGGTCAGAAGGAATTCGTAATTGTCGAACTGGAAAGCCGGGTAGATCGAAAATTCGGTCGCGCCCCAGAAGCTGACGATCACGATGGTGGCGATCGGCAGGACCAGGAAGAAGAACAGCACGAGCACAAGCGGCAGCGAGAGCAGCCAGCCGGCAAGGGCGTCCGGCATGTTGGCGATCCGGCGCGTCCCGGTCAGCGTGGACGGTGTCGACGTCATGGCGATGGTCTGGTCCGACATGGTGTTGCGTCCGATCGTTGGGCGATTGCGCCCCGGAGCGGACCCCGGGGCGACTGTGCTCGCGGCCTCAGGCCGCGATGAACTCGTTCCACTTGCGGACCATGTACTGGTTCTCGTCCATGACGGCGTTCCAGCAGGCGACGTGGCCCATGCGCTCGTAGAAGTCGCCGCCGTCGCGGGTGTCGCCCGCACCGGCCAGCTTGTCGCCGGTCGGGCTGGTGATATCCCCCTGGGCGGGCTTGCCTTCGAACCAGTAGCCCCACTCGTCGGCGCTCATGAACTCCTTGGAGGTCTCCGGCACCGCCGAATAATAGCCCTGGCGCATCAGGTAGCCGCCGACCCAGCCCGACAGGTACCAGTTGATGTACTCGTAGGCAGCATCGAGTTCGAGGCCCGAAAGGTTCTTCGACAGGCCGATGCCGCCGCCCCACGAACGGTAGCCTTCCTTGAGCGGCTGGTAGACGCAGGGAATGCCGCGCGATTTCACCGCCGTGATCGCCGGCGACCACATCGACTGGATGACCACTTCGCCCGAAGCCATCAGGTTGACGGACTCGTCGAAGGTCTTCCAGAAGGCGCGGAACTGGCCGTTCTTCTTGGCCTCGGTGAAGATCGCTATGGTCTTGTCGATCTCTTCCTTCGTCATGTTGCCCTTGTCGGCATAGGCGATCTCGCCCATCGCCTCGCAGACCATGGCCATGTCCATGATGCCGATCGACGAGATGTCGAGGATCGAGGCCTTGCCCTTGAATTCCGGGTTCAGGAGTTCGGTCCAGCTCTCGATCGGACGGCCGATCAGGTCGGGCCGGATGCCGAGCGTGTCGGCGTTGTAGATCGTCGGGATGAGCGTCATCCAACCGGTCTCTTCCTTGGCGAAGGTGGTGCCGCCGGGACCGTCGACGAAACCGACGCTGTGCGGCGCCGTCCCCTGCGCGATGACCGACTCCGGCGTCAGCTTGCCCGAGCGGAAAATGCCGACGATCTTGTCGTAATTCTTGATCTTCGACGTATCCATTGCCTGCAGGTTGCCGGTCGGCCAGACCTTCTTGCAGATCCAGTATTCGATATCGGCGATGTCGAAGGAGTCCGGCTGGGTCGCCGCGCGCTGCGTCACGCTGTCGGAATCGAGCGCCGTCATCTCGAGCGTGAAGCCGAGATCTTCCTTCACCTTCTGGGCAACGTCATTGAGGTTCGAGACGCCGGTGCCGAACTGGCGCAGCGTCACGTCCTTGATGTTCTGCGCCCAGACGGTCGGAAATCCGGTGATCGCCCCGGAACCGATGGCCGCGCCGGCCGTGGCCGCAGCGCCCTTCAGAACGGCGCGCCTGCTGATACCCTTCTTGTCCTGTTTGATGGTCATGGTCTTTGCTCCTTTTGCTCCCTGAGGCTGTCTGGCGGCGTGCTGCCGCAGGTTTTGCGGGGGTCACGCCGCAAGCGCATGGACGTCCTCCGGCTTCCACGACAGGAAGACGGACTGGCCGATCTCGAATGGTTTGGCGAAGAAGGCGGAATCGCCGACCGTCACGGCGATCTCGCCCGCCGCGGGCGTTTCGACGAGGACGTTGACGTTCGAGCCCAGATATTCGATCGCCCGCACGGTGGCCGGCAGCGCCTTGCCCTTCGGCCTTGCGTGCGTCAGCGCTATGCGGTCGGCGCGCACGGCGAGCTTGGCGTCGCCGTCGGCGAGGATGTTGTGGCCGCCGATGAAACGGGCGACGAACTCCGTGCGCGGCGCGTCGAAGACGACCTGCGGCGGTCCGTCCTGCTCGATGCGGCCGCCATTCATGACGATGATCTTGTCGGCGAGCGCCAGCGCCTCGTCCTGGCTGTGCGTGACGTGGATGAAGGAAATGCCAAGCTCGCGCTGCAACCGCTTCAGTTCGGAGCGCATGCGCAGCCGCAGGAACGGATCGAGCGCCGACAGCGGTTCGTCGAGCAGCAGGATCGACGGCTCGGTGATCAGCGCCCGCGCCAGCGCGACGCGCTGCTGCTGGCCGCCCGAAAGCTGGGCCGGAAGACGGTCGCCGTAGCGCGCCATGTCGACGAGATCGAGCAGTTCCTGCGCCCTGCCGTGGCGCATCTTCTTGTCGACGCCCTTCATCTTGAGGCTGAAGGCGACGTTGTCGACGACGCTCAGATGCGGAAACAGCGCGTAGCTCTGGAACATCATCGCCGTGCCGCGCCGCGCCGGCGGCAGGTCCGTGATGTTCTTGCCGTCGAGAACGATATCGCCCGACGACGCGTTCTCGTGGCCGGCGACCATCCGCAGGGTCGAGGACTTGCCGCATCCCGACGGGCCGAGCAGGCATGTGTAGGTTCCGCCGGGGATCTTCTGGTCGATGGCGTCAACGGCGACCGTGTCGCCATAGCGTTTGGTCAGGGTGACGAGTTCGAGCGCCGACTTCTGCGACATATGAGCAAGCTCCAAGCGTGTCCATTCCGCTTGTTGCAATCAGTGTGCCAATTGCGGCGCGTCGCCAAACCATTGATAGTCATCGAGAATTATTGAGCGCCTTCGGATGGCCGGAAATTCGTGCCTGGAATTTAGGCAGATGGGATACAGTCTGCATCATTTTTGTATACGATTTTGCCGTTGATTGAATCGCATCCGGGGCGTATCTGCAAAGAACGCGCGCTTGCGTAACCTGCGCGATCCTCGAGGGACCCGATGCACACCATTGCGGGAGATCTGAACGGCAACTATTCCCTGCCCCCGGGCCGCGCGTTGGACATCTGCAACCAGATCGAGGCCGCGATCCTGCAGCACCGCATCCGCCCCGGCATGAAACTGGCCGAGGACGAGGTCGGCGAAACCTTCGGGGTCAGCCGCACCGTTGCCCGCAGCGCTCTGCAGGCGCTTGCCCATGGCGGACTGGTCACCATCGAGCGCAACCGCGGCGCCTTCGTCTCGCGCCCCACGATCCGCGAAGCGCACGAAGTCTTCGAGGCGCGCGCATTGGTCGAGCCGCGCATCGCCCGCATGGCGGCAAGAGCGATGACCCCGGAACGCCTCGAGGCGCTACGCCGTCATATAGATGCCGAGCATGACGCGATGAAGCGCGGCGACATGGGCCTCGCTTTGTCATTGTCGGGCAGCTTCCACACCGCAATCGCCGAGATCGCCGACCAGAAGGTGTTGACCCAGTTCCTGCGGTCGCTCGTGTCGCGCTCCTCGCTCATCATCGCGCTCTATTGGAAGCGTCCCGACACGACTTGCGAAAGCCACTCGCACCATGC
>JBAQHA010000387.1:0-2230 GCA_049288075.1 Oricola sp. | reverse complement strand
TGCTTACCCTGACCTATGGCTGCGGGCTCAGAATTAGCGAGATTGTCAAGCTCCGGGTTGGTGATGTCGACAGTGAGCAGAATATCATCCGCATTGTTCAAGCCAAGGGACGCAAGGACCGGCATGTGATGCTGCCGGCGGAGGTGCTCAAGCTGCTGCGGCAATGGTGGGGCGAGCGTCCGACGAAGTACGATGATGGCGTGCCGAAAGCGGAACGCTACCTGTTCCCAAGCCGGGAGTCCGCCCGCATGAGCACGCGCCAGTTCTCGCGCCTGTTCCGGCAGACGGCGAAGGCCGCCGGGATCAGCAAGCATATCACTCCGCATACGTTGCGGCACAGCTTTGCCACCCACCTGCTTGAAGCCGGCACGGACATTCGCCTTATCCAGGCGCTGCTGGGACACGATAAATTGGGCTCGACAGCCCGCTATACGCGCGTCGCCACCGGCATGATCGCCGCGGTCGCAAGCCCGCTCGATTGGCTGCTTGAGGCGAGGAAGACACCCAAACGCCGGAAGAAGGCCAAGGCTGCATAGCGAGCCGTGTCTCGGCTTGCGCTGGAGGTCGCGGATATCTTCCGCGATCATGGGGCTGCATGGCGCGCCGCCAATGCCGGCCATGTCAGCCTTGGACAGTTGAAGGTGATGAGTGCCATCGAGCGCTGCCGCACGGCGGCGTTGGGCGGCCATGTCGCGCGCTGCGAGAACAGCGCATGCGGCCATAGCGTCATCTCCTTCAATAGCTGCCGGAATCGCCACTGCCCCAAGTGCCAGGGGAGCGCGGCACGCAAATGGCTGGCCGAGCGGGAAGCGGATTTGCTCCCGGTCGGCTATTTTCACCTCGTCTACACGCTGCCGGCGCCGATCGCGGCCATCGCCTGGTACAATAAGCGGGTCATCTACGACCTGCTGTTCAAGGCCTCCGCCGAGACCACGCTGACCATCGCCGCCGACCCCAAACATCTCGGCGCTCGCGTCGGCATCACCGCCGTGCTCCATAGCTGGGGCTCGGCGATGACCCACCATCCGCATGTGCATATGATCGTCCCCGGCGGCGGTCTGTCGGCTGACGGATCGGAATGGGTATCGAGCCGGAAGCGTTACTTTCTCCCGGTCCCTGTGCTCTCGCGCCTGTTCCGAAGGCTGTTTCTCGAAATGTTGGCACAGGCCCACGCGTGCGGCCATCTCAAATTCTTTGGCGATCATGCCGGTCTCGCCAACGCCGCCGCCTTTGCCCGCTTTCTCAAACCGCTGCGAAAAATCGACTGGGTCGTCTACGCGAAGGAACCCTTCGCCGGACCTAAAGCTGTCCTTGCTTATCTGTCGCGCTACACTCACCGGATCGCCATCTCCAACAGCCGGCTGATCAAGGCCGATGAAACCGGCGTGACCTTCAGATACAAAGATTATCGCGTCGAGGGACCAGAGCGCTACAAGACCATGACGCTCAGCCCGCATGAATTTATTCGCCGGTTTCTGATGCATGTGCTCCCAAAGGGCTTCCATCGCATCCGGCACTACGGCCTGTTCGCCAGCAGCAGCCGCGCCGCCAATATCGCCAGGGCTCGGGAACTGCTGTCCGTATTGGCGCCGCCGGAAGGAGCCGGTCAAGCACAGGCGGTAAATGCTGAAAAGCTGGAGAAGCCTGATCGTTGCTGCCCATCCTGCGGTGGACGGATGATCATCATCGAGCTCTTTGCAAGGGGCTGCGAGCCGCAATGCCGGCCAATCCCGGAAGGCATCGACAGCTCATGACCATGCCGGCGAGAAGACAGAAGCACATGCCGAAGAAAGCCTCAGCCAGCGGAGCTGTTGGTAATGGACCTCCTTGGGCGAAAGCCACGAAAGCCGTGGCATCAGATCGGCCGGTAACACCGTCACGCGCCAGAAACAACCGAGTTTGTCGACAATGCCTGGCCTATTCGAGGCGTCTCCGACGCCTTCGCCAGCCAAACCGGCAAAATAACACCGTCGGGCGCAAGGCTCTTTCCCCATAGAGCTCGCTGAGCCGCCACGGATCCCATCACGCGATTTCCTGCCTTGGCGCTTCTCCGACGCCGGGAGCCACCCTGCGTCCTACCAGCACCGTGCCAGTGGCGTCCGAGAACCTTCACAGGACGGGTCAACTCCTGCATCATGCCGGAGATGTCTGCGCGGCATTCACAGTGACCGGTGCGTTTTATGCAGCGGCGCCCCTCTTGGTGGTTCCCTTTTTCACTGCAGGTCCCTTC
>JBAQHA010000386.1:0-2881 GCA_049288075.1 Oricola sp. | reverse complement strand
CAGTAGAATTTGGCCCCGGCCTCGTGGGCATCCTTGATGAAGTCATAGACGGTCTTCGGAGAGCCGGCCTTGACGACGAGCTTCTCTGCGACGCCCTTCTTCATCAGTTTGCCTGCCGTCGCCGTGCAGATGACGTCGACTTCGTAGTCCATGGCGGCCGCGACGGTCGCCTGGAAAAACGGCGCGCCGAGTTCCTCTCCGTTGGACGGATCGGTGTTCACCATGACAATGATAAGTTTGCTCGCCAATGCTCTCTCCCTGGTTCGCGGACGCTTCCGATTCTGGCGGTCGGTTTAACGCTCTCCCCGCGTCGGAAAAATGATACATGTCAAAAATGGAATATGCAAATGCCATTTCGGCAAGTTTGCACCTGATCGCGGGTGGGCGAATTGACGCAGTTACATCAGGCCCGTGTGCAGGCTGATCCCGACCATCAGATCGGTGAGCGCTTCCGCGATCTCGGACTGGACCGCGCCAAGCGCCTCCAGGGATTCCACAGTGTTTTCCGGTGTTTCGGCGAATTCCATGATCAGGTCTTCGGCCATGCCCCGTTTCATTCCGGGGTGGCCGATGAAGCCGAGGCAGTTGTCCCTTAGCGAAAATACGAGCGGCTCCCCGGCCGAATCGGCCGCCAACACCTCCGCGTCGGACGGCAAAACGGCCCGGTCGCGCAGGTAGAGCGCGAGCGGAAATGTGTCAGGCATGTGGCCGCCGAGCAGTCCCGGCCGCGTCGCGATCGCTGTCGGCACCTCGAATCTGAGCGGTGCTTCGTCGGCCCCGCCGCCGGCGACGACGGCGAGAATCAGCGCGCCGAGTTCGATGCCTATTACCGGTAGGCCGGCGTCGAGGAAGGATTTTGTCAGCCTCAGTTCCGGCCCCATGGACGGCAGCAGGCTGCCGCTGACCATCCCGTAAGGGCCGCCGCCGAGCAGCATCAATCCGTCGAATCCCGTCTCGTCCGTCGGGATCGTGCCGCCCGCCGAAAATGGCCGCTTGTAGTGGAAGCGGATGTTGCGCCCCTCGAAATGGTCCTCCATCAGGCCGAGATACTCGGCCTCCGTATGCTGGATGACGCAAACGGTTTTCATTGTGTCGCTCCGGTTCGCGCGGATGTCATTATGTAATGCCGGCTCATTCCGGCATATGCGCCGCGGCCATGACCGCCGTGGCGATGTCCGCGCCGGAAATGCCCGGCATCTCGACATGCAGCGTCTTCATTGCCGCCTCCGCTGCCGCGGCAAGCGCCTCCTGCGAAAGCTCCACCCCGTGCAGTTCGGATGCGACGCGGTCGATTCCGTCCGGCGGCAGACAGGTGAAGTCGCCCGACATCATCAGTTCGCTGACCTTTCCGTCGAGGCCGAGCAGGTGAACCCGGATCAGCCCTCCCGGCGCCTTGTGCATGCTCTCCGTCAGGTGCCGTCCTTCCGAGATCTTCACGCCGAGCGCAACGAGCTTGCGGCGCTGGACATTCGTCCATTCCGGATCGACCAGATCCTTCTCCGCCTTCTCGATCGCCGCCCACTCCGCGTCTGTTGGCTGATCCTCGACCGGTTCGACACCGAGCACCTCGGCGCAATTGGCGAGGAACAGGCTCTTGAGCTTCGACCGCTCCGGCGGCGCCGGCAGTTCCTTCGCCATCGTCGTCATGTAGTCGTCGAGCGTCTGGCGCAACTTGTCGCGGAACTTCTCGCTCGGCACCCGCAGGCAGCGGGCCATGGTCGCGGTGTCGAAATCGTACATGAAGGAACCGACCATCACCGTCGCCTCACCGATGCTCGCCGCGCCGGTGCCGCCGATTTTTCGCCCCTCGACCTGGATGTCGTTGACCGGGCGGTAGTTGGCGTTGACGCCGATCTGCTTGTAGGTGCGCACCACCGGCTCGATGAACATCGGGTAGAGGTTGGAGGCGAATTCCGGCGCTTTCTTGCGCGGATAGATGAAGTGCGTGAAGAGCTGGTTTCGATCCAGATAGACCGCCCCGCCCCCGACATGGCGGCGGATGATCGGCAGGCCGGCCGATTTGCAGAACTCCTCGTCGACTTCCCTCGCGATCTCCTGGTGCATGCCGACGCATACATAGGGCGTCTCCGGCGAGACCAGAGACAGCATGGGGTCGCTCGTTTCGGTGATGGTCTCGGCGAGGCCGTGATAGACAGCCTGGCTGCGCAGGGCGGACACCACCCCGAAATCCAGAACCCGAAGTCTCATACGCGCCTCCCTGAAAACCTGGCGCGCCGTCGTTGCGCCAGGGTCCGAGATTTTCCCAAAGGGAGGCGGATGTCAAATTCACATTCCGAAAATGGAATACTTGTCACCCGCCATAAGCGATCAACGCCTTGACCTCCAGGAAGTCGTGGATGCCCCAGTCGGCGTATTCGCGCCCGTTGCCGGACTGCTTGTAGCCGCCGAACGGCGCGAACAGGTCCCATTCGGGCATGTTGATCTGGACCTGCCCTGCCCGCAGGCGCCGCGCGACGGAGCGCACCTGCTCCATGTCCGTGCCCTGCACATAGGCGGCGAGCCCGTACACAGTGTCGTTGGCCATCGCGACGGCTTCATCGACGCTGTCATAGGACAGGATCGACAGCACCGGCCCGAAGACTTCCTCGCGCGCGATCGTCATGTCGTTGGTAACGTTTCCGAACACGGTCGGGCGCACATACCAGCCGCGGTTGAAGCCTTCCGGACGGCCGGTCCCGCCGGCGGCGAGCGTCGCGCCCTCGTCGATCCCATTCCGGATCAGGCCCTGGATCTTGTCGTACTGTACCGCGCTGACGACCGGGCCGAGGTCGATGCCGTCTTCGCGCGGGTTGCCGACGACGAGACGGTTGGCGACGCCCGCCGCAATCTCCGTCGCCGCGTCATGCCGGTCGCGCGGCAC
>JBAQHA010000385.1:0-22334 GCA_049288075.1 Oricola sp. | reverse complement strand
CTGCTGGATGTGACGCTCGGCTGGCGCGCGAGTTTCTGGGTGCTTTTCCTGTGCGGCAGCGCCACCCTCTGGCTGATCTGGCGCGATGTCGGCGAAACCCGCGTGCGCGCATTCTCCTCGTTCGCCGAGCAGCTGCGCGGCTATCCCGATCTTCTGACCGCGCCGCGTTTCTGGGGCTATGGTCTCGCGCAGACCTTCGCGGGCGGAACCGATTTCGCCTATCTCGGCGGCGCGCCTTTCGTCGGCGCGCAGATATTCCACCTCGATCCGGCGACGCTCGGCGTCTGTTTCGGCGCGACGTCGGTCGGCTACATCACCGGAAGTTTCCTGTCCGGGCGGTTGTCGCAGAGGGCAGGGGTGCTTCGCATGACCGCGGCCGGAACCCTCGTCACGACGGTCGCGCTGCTCGTCTCGCTGTCGCTATTTGCGATAAGCGCCGGTTCTGCGGCAACGTTTTTCGGCCTCACGATCCTCGTCGGCGCCGGGTATGGCATGACGCTGCCCAATGCGACCGTCGGTATGCTTTCGGTGCGCCCGCACTTGGCCGGAACGGCAAGCGGCCTCGGTAGCGCGATGATGATCTGTGTCGGCGCGGCGCTGTCGGCATTTGCCGGTTCGGTTATGGTTCATGGCGCCGGCGCCGAGCGTTTGCTGCTGATACAGGTCGCCAGTTCGCTGGCAAGCGTTGCCGCTGTCGCCTTCGTCGCATGGCGCGAGAGCATTTTGCAGCGGCGTTCCTGAGTAAAATGTATACATAATGCCGCTTTCTGCCAGGTAAATTCCACCTATCGCGTTTTGCGAAAGATGTCAGCGCAGATTCAGTTATTCCCTGACCTATCACGATTTACTAGCCTCCGGTTCGGGAGGAAAGACGATGCATCCGATGGGTGGCGAGGACGCGATACGCGTCGGCCGGGAGAGCCCGCCAGACGCCAGTTGTATACAGGTTGGATCGTTGGCAGCCGGGGGACGCAAGGACCTTGATCGCCAAGGTTCGCCAGTTTCATTTCTCTCGAATCGACTGCGGCCCGAACCGACCGGTTCTCGGCTGGATCTCCCCAAGCCGGGGGGCCGGATCGCGGTTTGCGGCAAGAACGGGATACGCGCCACTAGCAGGCAAGGGGGAGGAGAAACCCGGATGTATGTCAGGCTCGCTGAACTCGCATTCGTTTCGACCGTCGCGCTTGTCGCGGCGGCGCCGGCGAATGCCGGGATGCCCGTTTTCGGTTCGTGGGTAGGATCGAATCACCTGACCTACCCAGCCGGGCTTATTCACCATTCCGCGCTGCGGCGCGAAAGGACGAGCGGCGAAGCCGGCCGTAACCTTGCGTCCAAAGCGCAGGGTTCCAGCAGCCCGGACCTGCCCGAAGGGAACTGTTCCGCGAGCATCTGATCGAACGACTTGAAATGCCACGCCTGGCGGTTTCCCTTCAAGGGATCGCCGGCGGCGAACCGGGGGAGCGGATGAGTCTTTTAAAGCGAATACTGGACCGGGCGGTGGATGTCGCTGCATGGATCGGCGGGCTGGCGACCGTCGCGATGATGTTGCACGTCACGGTCGATGTCATCGGGCGCACCTTTTTCCACGCGCCGCTCACCGGAACCCTGGAAATCGTTTCGGCTTATGACATGGCGGCGCTCGCCTTCCTGCCGCTCGCATATATCGCCCGGGAGAAGGGACATATCATCGTGGAACTCTTCACCGGCTGGATGAAGCCCAATCCGCGGGCGATCCTCGACGGTTTCGTGGCGATCGTCACCGTTGTCTACATCGCTGTCTTCACCTGGAAGGCGCTTGAAATCGCCATCGAAAAGACGGCCATCCGCGACGCGAAGGAGGCCGGCTTCGGCTTCGTCGAGGTCTGGCCCGGCCGCTGGCTGGTCTTTATCGGCTTCGGCCTGATGCTGATTTATGTCACGATCTACATGGTGCGCGACCTGCATGACGGGTTCACCGGCCATGCCGGGAAGCGCGAAAGCGAGCGTACCCGCATTCCAGGCAGCGAGGAGAACCTGTGAGCCCCGAACTTCTCGGTTTCGGCAGCCTCGGGCTGGTCCTGTTGCTGATCGCGGTGCGCATGCCGATTGGCGTGGCGCTCGGCGTCGTCTCGTTTCTCGGCTTCACGATCCTGCGCAACGAGCGCGTCGCCATTGCGATGATGGCGCAGACTCCTTTCGAGGTGGCGGCGAATTGGGGTCTCTCTGCGATCCCGATGTTCATCCTGATGGGCGCGATCGCGCATAACGCGGGCATCTCGGAGGCTTTGTTCCGGGCGGCCAGACTATGGCTTTCCTCCCTGCCCGGCGGGCTGGCGGTGGCGACGAACTTCGCCTCCGCCGGCTTCGCCGCGGCATCGGGATCGTCGGTCGCCACGGCCGCGACAATGGGCAGGCTCGCGATCCCGACCATGCTGAAGGCGGGCTACTCACCCTCGCTGGCGACAGGCGTCGTGGCGTCGGCCGGCACGCTTGGCGCCCTCATTCCGCCTTCGATCATGTTCGTCATCTACGGCGTATTCGCCGAGGTCTCGATCACCAAGCTGCTGATCGCGGGCGTCATACCGGGGCTGCTGACCGCGTTCGTTTATGCGGCGATGATCATCGGACGGTGCACGCTCGATCCCTCCATCGCCCCGCCGACCAGGATGGACATGAGCTCCGAGGAACTCTGGCGCGAGCGCTGGAGTTCGCTGCTGCCGGTCTGGCCGCTCCTTGTGCTGATCTTCGGCATCATCGGCGGGTTGTATGCCGGCATTTTCACGCCCACCGAGGCTGGCGCCGGCGGCGCCTTCCTGGCCTTCGTTGTCGCGGCAACCCAGCGTCGGCTGACCCGCGCCGTGGTGCGCGACAGCGTGATGGAAGCGGTCAAGACGACGGCCCAGCTCTTCTTCGTCGCCTATGGCGCGGTGATGTACACGCGCTTCCTCGCGCTTGTCGGATTGCCGGACATGATGGCCGCAATGATGGGAGATTGGGCGATCGATCCGGTTCTCCTTCTCGTCGGAATCTCGATCATCTACGTCATTCTCGGCATGTTCCTCGATCCGCTCGGCGTCATGCTGCTGACGCTGCCGATCGTCCAGCCGATGTTCGAGGCGCTCGATCTCGACGAGATATGGCTCGGCGTGATCGTGGTCAAATACATCGAGATCGGGCTGTTGACCCCGCCCGTTGGCTTCAACGCCTATGTGGTGAAGAACGTGGTCGGCGACGCGATACCCCTCGAAACGATTTTCAAGGGCATCGGCTGGTTCCTCGCATGCGAGGTCGTGATCATGTTCCTGATCCTGACGTTCCCGCAGCTTTCGCTGTGGCTGCCCAACACCATGAATTAGGGAGAGCCGATGTCCGTCGCCGCGCCCCGTCTACCGCTTCTGCCGTTCGGCGCCCGCATTGGGGTCCCGGGCGTAATCCGACTGCTTTTCATGTCACCCAACCGGTTCCACGCCGTGCCGCAGAAGCACGGAACGGGCCGTTCATCGAAGGGAGGAACCACGCGATGAAACGACTTCTGATGCTTGCCTCGACCGCAGCTCTGGCGGTCACCACGGTTACGGCTTCGGCCAAGGATTATACATACGGCTCCTGGGTCCCGGCCTCGGACTACATCAACGCGCATGCTCTGCCCGAAGTGTTCCGTCGCGTCGAGGAGACCACCGGCGGCGAAGTGAAATGGAAGATCATCGCCGGGGGCCAGCTGGCCGGTGGCGTCGAAACCTTTGCCGCCATCCAGGACGGATTGATGGACGCGGGCGTCGCGGCCACCAACTACGTGCCGAACCTGCTGCCGTCGATCGCAACCCTCTACGGCCTCGCGGTTCCGGGCGATGACCCGGTGGCCGCCGCCGGCGCCGCCAACGAGGTGGTGATGCTTCACTGCCCGTCCTGCCTGGCGGAAACCAGGAAGCTCAACATGGTGCCGATGGGCGGTTACGCCAGCGCTCCCTACCTGTTGATCTGCCGTGACCCGATTGATTCGGTCGAACAGCTGAAGGGCCTGCGCGTCCGTTCGTCCGGCGCTCCGCTCACCATCATGCAACGTGCCGGCGCCACGACGGTTCAGGTCTCGCTGGCCGAGACCGTTTCGCTCCTGCAGCGCGGCGGCATCGACTGCACGACCGGCATCGGCGACTGGTTGAAGACGTTCGGTTATGGCGATTTCGCCAAGAACGTCACCGATTTCTCGCTCGGCGTTTCGGCGCCGATCATCGGCCTGATGATCAACCGCGATGTCTGGACCGGTTTCACCGAGGACCAGCAGCGCGCCCATCTGCAGGCGGTGGTGCACCTCGCCGCGGCGCACACGATCAACAACTTCATCATCAGGACGAAGGAAACGCTTGACGACCAGATCGCCAACAACGGCGTGAAGATGATCGCGCCGAAGGAGCCCGAGAAGTGGCAGGCCATGATGGACAGCTTCATCACGGAACAGCACACCCTTGGCGCGGACTTCGCCAAGGGCTTCGGTGTCGAGAATCCCGAGGAATTCCTCGATGCCTATGACAAGGCGCTGGAAAAGTGGGGCGCTCTCTCTGCCAAGATCGGCACGGATGTTCCCGCTTTCGAGAAGGCTCTCTGGGAAGAGGTCTACTCCAAAGTCGATCTCGGGAGCCTCTAGGTGCTCGACCGGATCGACCGGGTGCTTGAATGGTGGTCGCGGGCGCTTCTTGCGCTCGCGGTCCTCGCCGGGCTTGCGATGATGTTCCACGTCAGCGTGGACGTCTTCGCGCGCACGGTGCTGCACGCACCGCTTAGGCAAACCAACCAGATGGTCGCGGCCTATTACATGATCGCCGCGGCCTTCCTGCCGATCGCATTGCTCGGTAAGCACGACGACCATATCTCGGCTGACATCTTCACCGCGCATATGGGTCCCGGCTTGCGGCGCGTTCTCTCCGCTTTCACCACGTTTCTCGGCATGGCCTACATGTTCGTGTTCACGTGGCAGAGCCTGCTTTCCGCACTCCGCCGCACCGAACAGGGCGAGGTGCTGGAAATCTCCGGCGGCTACATGATGGTCTGGCCCGGCCGCTGGCTGCTGCCGATCGCGGGCGCGAGCCTGTTTCTCTGCCTCACGCTGAGGTTACTTCGTCTGGTGCTCCCCGGCAAAGCCGAGCCGGAACACCATCCCCGTATTCCCGATGCGTGAGTGAACGTGATGGACGGTTTGATACTGACCCTGGTCTGCCTGGGCGCCGTGCTGGCCCTGATCGCGATCCGAACGCCGATCGGCGTCGCGCTTGGCGTCGTCAGCTTCGCGGGCTTCTGGTACCTGCGCAATTTCAACGTCGCGCTCGGGCAGCTGCGTGAAATTCCCTACTATTTCGCCGCGAATTGGGACCTTTCGGCCATCCCGATGTTCCTGCTGATGGGATCGATCGTCTATGTGTCGGGCATCGCGACCTCGCTGTTCCGTGCCGCCCGGCTATGGCTTTCGGCGCTGCCCGGTGGACTGGCGGTCGCCGCGAACATCGCCTCGGCCGGATTTGCGGCGGGCTGCGGCTCGTCGGTTGCCGCCGCAGCGGCAATGGGCCGTCTCGCGATCCCGGAAATGCTGAAGGCCGGCTACGAAAAGGGGCTGGCGACAGGCGTCGTCGCCTCCGCCGGCACCATTGCGGCGCTGATTCCGCCATCGATCCTGATGGTGCTCTACGGCATCTTCGCCGAAACCTCCATCGTCGACCTGCTGATCGCCGGCATCATACCCGGCCTGCTGACGGCCGGCGCCTATACGGTGATGATCATTGTCCGCTGCAAGCTCAATCCCGCGCTCGCGCCGAATGCGCCTTACGAGGGAAGCGACCTGTGGCGCGAGCGCTGGCGCTCGCTCGGCGAAATCTGGCCGCTCGTCGTCCTTGTCGTCGGCGTGATCGGCGGGCTCTATTCCGGTGCGGTCACCCCGACCGAGGCGGGTTCGGCCGGCGCGCTGCTTGCGCTGTTCATCGCGATCCTGCAGCGCCGGATGACCTTCGCCAAGCTCTGGGAAGCGACCCGCGACGCGATCATGACAACGGCGCAGATCTTCTTCGTCGGCGTCGGCGCGCTCATGTTCACACGGCTGCTCAGCTTCACAGGCGCTTCCGAGATGCTGGCCGGGCTCGTGGCCCCTCTGGCGCTCGACCCGATCCTGATCCTGCTCGCGATGACGGTGATCTACCTCATCCTCGGCATGTTCCTCGATCCGATCGGCATCATGCTGATCACCATGCCGGTGTTCATACCGCTGTTGAAGGCGCTTGATTTCAACCTCGTCTGGTACGGCGTCCTCGTGGTGAAGTTCATCGAGATGGGAATGCTGACTCCGCCGCTCGGCTTCAACGTCTTCGTGGTCAAGGGCGTCGCCGGGCCGGATATCCCGCTCACCACGGTCTTCCGCGGCGTGGGCTGGTTCCTGGTCTGCGATCTGGTCGTGGTGGCGCTGTTGATCAGCTTCCCGCAGATCTCGCTGTTCCTGCCCACCCTGATGAAATGAGGGACGCCGTATGAGCGATCACGTCTACGACTACATCATCGCTGGCGGAGGCACCGCAGGATGTCTCCTCGCCAACCGGCTAAGCAAGGACCCGGCCACGCGTGTCCTGATGGTCGAAGCGGGCGGTTCCGGCCGTCACCTCTACATCGAGGTGCCGCTGATGCTCCCGAAACTCCTCGGCAATCCGAAGTTCGACTGGTGCTACGAGACCGTGCCGGAGCCGCATTGCCACGACCGCCGGATCAGGCTTCCGCGCGGAAGGATGCTCGGTGGATCCTCCGGCATCAACGGCATGGTTTATGTGCGCGGCGACCGGTGGGACTATGACAACTGGGCGGCCCAGGGCAACGAAGGCTGGGGCTGGGCGGACGTGCTGCCTTACTTCATGCGCTCGGAGGGCTTCGTCGGCCCCGACCTGCAAGGGCACGGCACGGCGGGCGAATGGCGCATCTCTGACCCCGGCGTGCGCTGGGAGGCCCTCGACGCCTATGTCGAAGCGGTGACGCAGACCGGCATTCCGGCGACGCATGACTACAACAGCGGCAACAGCGATGGCGTCCAGTATTTTCAGGCGCTGGTGTTGAACGGCCGCAGGCAGTCCACCGAGAAGGCCTTCCTGCGTCCGGCTGCCGACCGTTCCAACCTGACGGTGCGCACCGGCGCGATGATCGACCGCGTCACGGTCGACGGCCGTCGCGCGACCGGGCTTGTCTTCCACGAAAACGGGCAGACAGTCACCGCGACGGCGCGGCGCGAGGTGATCCTGTGCGCCGGCGCCTATGCCTCGCCGGTGATCATGGAACGGTCGGGCATCGGCAATCCGGAGCGTGTGTCCGCGCTCGGGATTTCGCCCGTCCACGAACTTCGCGGCGTCGGCGAGAACCTGCAGGACCATTGGCACCTGCGCGTCCAGCATCGGTTGTCGAACACCAAAACGCTCAACAGCAAGGTGCATTCGCTGGTCGGACGCGCGCTGATGGGTGCTGACTACCTGTTCCGCAGGAAGGGACCGCTCTCGGCCCAGCCCGCGCTGCTCAACACATTCGCAAGAGTCATGGAAGACGCGCCGGCGCCCGACGTGCAAATCCTGACGTCGGCGGCGAGCTACAACCGCGTCGGCGGACCGGTGGACAACTTCCCCGGCATCACTTCCGCGATCTGCATCATGCGGCCGGAAAGCATCGGCCATGTCCATGCCGAGACGGCGGACCCGGCGGCGATGCCGGCGATTCTTCACAACTACCTGGCCGCGGAATACGATCAGGAGATCGCGTTCCGCTCGGTCGAACTGGCGCGCCGCATCGTGTCGGCGCCAGCCATGGCGCGTTTCCGGCCGGAAGAAAAGGGACCGGGACCGGACGTGCGGAGCCGCGACGAGATCGTCGACTTCGCGCGGCAGTCGGTCGCGACGACGTTCCACCCGGTCGGCACGTGCAAGATGGGGCAGGGACCCGAGGCAGTGGTGGATGCCCGCCTTCGTGTCCACGGCATGGAGGGGCTGCGCGTGGTCGACGCCTCGGTCATGCCCACCATACCGACAGGCAACACTTGCGCGCCCGTCGTAATGATAGCCGAACGGGCCTCGGACCTGATCCTTGAAGATGCCCGTACCGTTGGAAGGAAAGCCGCATGAAAGACCCCAAGCCGAGCGTCAAGGAGATACGCCAGAGCGAGGACCGTTTCCTGTCCTCCGATATCTTCGAGGAGCAGACCTACACCTTCCCCAGGCGCAATGGCAGCGGAACGCACCGCGAGCCGGAGCGCGACATCCCCGTCTACCACAACTGCGACGTGCTGGTGGTCGGCGGGGGACCCTCCGGAACGGCGGCGGCGCTCGCCGCCGCCCGCACCGGCGCGGATGTCGTCGTGCTGGAGCGTTACAATCATCTCGGCGGTCTCTCGACCGGCGGCGTCGTTATCTGGATCGACCGGATGACCGACTGGGAAGGCAACCTCGTCATTCGCGGTTTCGCGGAGGAAGTGCTCTCGAGACTGCCGCCGGAAGCGGTTGCCGGTCCCGATCGCAGCATCTGGGGCGTGCACGACGAGGCGCTCGGCAAGTATTGGCGGCTGCGCACCTCGGCCTTCCACGACATCGTCACCTGGGCGCCGACCATCGATCCCGAGCGGCTGAAGCTGACCTCGCAGGAAATGCTCATCGAGGCGGGCGTCCGCATCGTCTTCCATTCCTGGATGGCGCTGCCGATCGTCGAGGATGGCGCGGTCAAGGGCGTCGTCTTCGAAAGCAAGGGCGGCCGGCAGGCGCTGATGGCCAAGGTCGTCGTCGACTGCACCGGAGATGGAGACGTCTTCGCGCGCGCCGGTGCGGGTTTCGATACCGACATCGAGGCAGGCGATGTCCACCATTCGATGAACACCGGCTTCATGCTCGGCGGCGTCGATATGGAAACCTGGCTGGATTTCCGCCTCAAGCAGCCGGATGCCTTCGCCGAACTGAACAAGCTCGGCCGCGAGACGCTCGGCTTCTTCCAGGCCCCCTATGTGTCCTGGCGCAACGACGTTGCGCTGTTCCTCGGGCCGCGCCAATCGGGGCTCTCGGCGCTGGACGTCGACGACATGACGGAGGTCGAGATCCGCTCGCACCGCTTCATGCAGTCCCATTGCGAGTTCTTCCGCCAGCACGCGCCGGGTTTCAAGGATGCCTGGATGATGCTCTCCGCGCCGCAGCTCGGCGTGCGCCATACGCGGCGTCTCGCCGGCGTCGGCCGGGTCGAGCGCGCGCAGTGGCCGGCGGGCGAGATACTGCCTGACGAGGTCGGCGTGAGCCCATCCGTGTCGCCGAAATTCCCGGTGATTTCCGTTCCCTACGGCGCATTGGTGCCGGCCCGACTCGACGGGCTCCTGGCGGCGGGCCGGCATATTTCCTGCGATGCGAACTCGCACGGTTTCATGCGCGAAATTCCGCAATGCTGGCTCACGGGCCACGCGGCGGGTGTCGCGGCGGGCGTCGCCGCCAACCGCGGCGTGCAACCCCGGCAGGTGGATGTCACCGAGGTTCAGGATGTCTTGCGCAAGCAGGGCGCCTTCGTGCGGAGCCACGCATTCGCGGAAACAGTGGGCTGAAGGGGCGGGCGGCTGTGCTCGTCCGTTGACATCGCGGGCGATCGCAGGTCCAGAATGCTGAAATGGACATAATCTCCAACATAAAGGCGTTCCTGACGGTAGCGCGGCTCGGCAGTTTTTCCGCCGCCGCGCGTGAGGCGAGCACGGTGCCTTCGGTCATTTCCAAGCGCATCTCTCAACTGGAGCACCAGCTGAAGACGCAGCTCTTCATGCGTTCGACGCGCGGGCTGGAACTGACCGAGGCCGGGAACGGCTATCAGCAGCGTTTCATCGCGCTCATGGACGAGCTCGAGGCGGCGATCGAGGGCGGCGAAGGCGCGACACGCCGGCAGGAGAACATCCGCATCCGCTGCCCGTCCACGATGCGCGCATTGGGCGTCAGCGACGCGCTGATCCAGTTCCGGCTCAAGAACCCTGGCGTCCGCATCGACCTGGTGATGATCGACCGCACTGTGAACCCGCTCGAGGAAGGTTTCGACCTGGCGATTGGGGCGTTGCCGGCGGCCTATCCGCATGTGATCGACATTCCGCTCTGCCCGTTACCGCGAAAGGCGGTGGTGTCGCCGGCCTATATCGCGCGCCGGGGCACGCCCGCGCATCCGCGCGATCTCGCCGACCACGACTGCATCACGTTTCCATCAAGCGGCAAGCGCTGGATATTCGAGGGTACGGCGGGCGAGGTTGCGGTCGACGCCTCCAATGTCTTCTCGTCGACCGACGGCATCATCGTCTATGACGCCGCCCTGCGGGGTGTCGGCGTGGCCATCATCTCCGAATACATGGTCCGCGACGCGCTGAAAGCCGGCGAGCTGGTCGAATTGTTCCCGGGCTTCAAGGTGCCGGACCTCTTCCTGAAAGTGCTCGTGCCCGAAAGCCGGAGGGCGAGCCCGACCATCCGGGCAATCATCGATACGCTGGTCGCGGCATGCCAGCCGACGCCGCCTTGGGACCGCCGCATGCAGGCCGCATTGCCAACCGTAGACGGGGTCCTCCAGGCATAGGTCCGGATAAAAAAACCGCCGGTCCGCAGATGGGGTAGGTGCGGAAACCGGCGGTCAGCCCTGATGACAGGACGTTGAAGTTGCGGGCCCGGCTGGGGCATTACCGGACCCGCCTTCGGCAGTGCGGCCGTCAGAAAGGGTTTTCACCTGACCGCACTCGAAGCTGCGAACGGAAAGAAGATCGTCCCGTTTGCCCGCGCCGCATGCGGCGTTTTCCGGGCAGTGTTTCGGCGTTTGGCCGATGGGCAATCTCTCCGAATGGTTTGGTCACAACGATCTGCCTCCATGGTCGTCGTGCGGGCCGTGGCCCTCTGGAGGAAGACAACCATTTCCGTGGCGCGGGCGCGTCACCAATTCTGGTGAATAGCAACTTTTTGTAAGTCGAAATTTTGAATGGAGCCGGCGCCCGGGGTGGAGGAAGCCCCGGACGCCTTCATGTTTCGCCGTTCGGCGAAGTCAGAGCGATTTCAGATACTCGACAAGCTCCCACCGCTGCTCGTCGGTGAGGTCCCCCGTGCCGTACTCGTGGCCGGAATTGTAATTGCCGGGGATCGGCGCGCCTTCGTCGTCGTAGACCCGGTATTCGTAGTCCGGCACGACCGTACCGTCGGCCCTGGTCATGATGTTCGAGGCCTCGGTCGCGAAGCCGACCTTGACCGGATCGTAGATGCGGCTGCCGAGATGGAAGGATGACGGCCGGTCGCCTTCGCCGGGTTGCCGCATCGTTTCGCCCTCGGGCAGCGTGACGCGCAGCGGTGAGGGCAGCAGCAGGTCGTACAGCGTTGGCACCGAACCGTTGTGCAGATAGGGCGCGGTCGCCCAGATACCGTTCAGTGGCCGCGCCTTGTAGGCGAGAACGCTGTCGTCGGGCGGCAGTTTGGCTTCCGGGGCGCTCAGGCAGAACTGCGCCAGGTCCTTCTTTCGCTGGTCCTTCGCGCCGGGCAGGAACTGCACGCCGCCCGCCTCGACGAGTTCCAACTCGCCCGGTCCGGCTTCGCGAAAGACGTCGTCGAACAGGCTGCCGAGAAGTTCGTCGCCTCGACCGATGACGGCGCCGACAGCGGCGTTCGTCAGCATGTCGCGCGTGAAGTCCTCCGACTTGATGCGCGCACCCTTGACGATGAAGGGCTTGCGGCCGGTGTATTTGCCCGCATTGGCGCGATGGACGAAAGTGTTGCAGGCGAGCACGATGTCCGTGCCGGCATCCTTCAACAGGCTCATCTCGACCTTGATCGGCGTCTTCAGGTCGTCCCACTTGAGGTCCTCGTGGCAGGACGAGCACTTCGCCTCGAAATGTGCCCGGCCGCGATCGGCCTTGGCCCAGTCGATGGCGGGCAGGAAGTCCTCCGGCCAGCGCGGCGACTTCAGCCGCGACAGCTGGCGTTCGAGGTCGATCATGTTTTCGAGCCGCAGGCTGGAATTGTAGCCGAGCAGGCCCGATTTCCAGCGCGGGCTGATCTCGATCTGTGCGAACACGCCGATCACCTCCGACGTGTTGCGCACCAGCGCGCCGATGTCGGTATCCTTGCCGAAAATCGGGATGTTCAGGATGTTGCGGGCGATGCCGTTCCACTGGACCCTGTCCTGCTGCGACGTGTTCCAGACATGAGGATAGCTCGCCGGCGCGTCCGACACCGGCGCGCCTTCCAGCGGCGCGCCGCCGCCGACGGTCGCCACCTTGTTGAGGATATGGCCCTGGGCGTCGAGACGGCCGTAGCCGTAGCGCATGCCGGGCGCGTTCCTGTCGATCAGGCCCTGCTGCCATGCGATCTGCTCGGCAAGCTGGTCGCGCAGCGTCATTCGAGTCGACACGCTCAGGTCGCTGCCGAGCACGTTTCGGGCGAAACGGCTGAACTTGTCCTGGTCGTCATGCGTCGCCTTGAGCGCCGCGAGCAATCGCTCCAGCAGGGTTTGGAAATCGGCCAGCGTCGGCGCGCCTTCGATGCGCAGGCGAGTTCCGTTGTATTCGATGTCATTGGTGTGGCAGGCCGAGCAGGTCATGCCGACCCATGGTTTGCGCATCACGAAGCCGTTGCAGGCGTTCGGAAAGGTCTCGCACATGATGTCGGCGCGGCTCGAATTCTCTTCATCGACGGCGAAGCCGACCGGCAGCCCGTGCGGATTGGCCGTGCTGGCGGGCGAGGGGAGATAGCCGAGCGCCCGCATGTTCTCCTCGGCGAAGAAGCCTGACTCGCGCGCCGGCTCCTCCAGCGCCAGCACCCATGAAAGCGGCAGCAGCCGCGAGCCCTGGCTGGTCGTGTACCACCATAGCCGCTCGGCATCGTCCCAGCCCTGGTCCAGGCAGGCGACGCCTGCGCCGCAGACCGTGTCCTCCTGCGCCATCGCCCGGGATGGCGCGAGGAACGCCAGTCCCGCCGCCGCGACTGCCGCGACAAGGGCGATCGCGCCCGGTTTACTGATTGACCGAATCGTCGCCATCACTGCTCCCTTCGCCGACATTGTCGCCGGTCGCCGCCGGCGGGATTTGCCCGGCTTGCGCCAGAAATTCGTGAATCGGCCCGATCCGGACCGCCCGGTTGGAACCGCTGTACTTGCCGAACGCCGCGCGCCCCCAGTGGTGGAGGCCGACCACTTCGCCTTCCGCGTCGAACACCGGCGAACCCGAAGAGCCGCCAAGCGTGTCGCACAGATGCGCGAAATCGCTCGCTGTCGCCCGGCCGGGCGATTGCGCCTCGAACACGGCGCAGCCCTCGTCGGAAATCTGCTTGGCCTCGCCGGCGGGATGCTGCAGCACGAACAGCCGCTCGTCCTCCATCAGGTCGTTCGAGGCGAGCGTCAGCGTCCCCCAGCGCGGGCCCGGCGTACCGGCGAGCTTCAGCACCGCGACGTCGAGATCCGCGTTGACGGCGGCGACGGATGCGCAGTCGTACTGTTCGATGCCCGGCGTCTGGCCGAGGCTGTTATAGGCGAAACCGAAGATCACCTTGGCCGTCGCGCAGGTGTCCGCGTCGGCGACGCAATGCTCGTTGGAGACGAATGTGTCGTCGCCGATCAGGAAGCCGGTGCAGACGTAGCGCGCCGGGCCGTCGCCTTCGTCCTTGATGAAGGACAATTTGGCGACCGCGCCCTGGACGCGATCGACCACCGGCGCGAAATCGCCGTGATAGCGGTAGAGATGCTCGCGCCCGTCGGCGCCGACGATCGATTCCAGAACCATGCCGAGCCGGTCGAAGCTGATCGCGTCGATGGAAAAGCGCAGCGAGCCGTTGCGGTTGCCGTAGACTGCGACGCCGAGCGACTGGCCGCGGCCGATATTGCTCCACAGCGCCGTCCTGTCGCCGAGCGTCTCGCGCGTCAGCGTCTGCACCGTCGCGCCGCTGGTATCCACGAGCTCGATTTCGAAGAACTCTTCCGGGTCGAAGCCGATGCCGGAGAAATGCAGCTGCACGCCGTTGGCGCCGGCGCGCAGGAAGGACCGCGCCCATTGCGCCGGCCCGGCGCCGCCTCCTCCGGATTCCTCCGGCGGGGGCGGGAAACCGATGTCGAGCGTCTCGACGACGCCTTCCGCATGCGGGACGGAGACCGGCGGCGGGCGGTCCTGCGCGGTTGCGGTCGCTGTCACGGCCGCAAGCGCTGCCAGCATCGTCAGAATGCGCATGTCATTCCTCCTAGCGCGACGCGACGATGAGATCCTTCACGTCGGCGAGTTTGAATTTCGCGATCGCGCCCGCCGCAACGCCGTCGCAGTTCTCCAGCGGCGTATCGGGACGGAAGCGGAATTCGCGTTGCAGGTGGTCGGGTTCGATCTGGAACGAACCGCGCGCCAGCGCGCGGAACTTGTCGTGCATGAGGACGTGCCAGTCCTCGCGCTCGTTATAGTAGTAGCGCCGGATGTCGTCGCTGGCGAAGTAGAACAATCCGCCTTGCTCGACCTCGGTCGCGACGATGTCGCCATTTGTCGTGAAGTCGCGGAACTCGCCGCGCATCTTGCAGCCGTCGCGCAATTCCAGGAAATCGTGGTCGAGGTCCATCGCGCGCACGAGATCGACCATGGTCGCCATTGAGGCGTCGAGCAGGTCGCTGTCGAGCACGGCGGTCGTCATCAGCCGCTCGTAGATCTGGTCGACGCTCGTTTTGCCGCGCCGGATGAGGTGGGCGACCGCCACCGTCACCAGCGGGGTTGCCTGCGATGTGCCCGAGAGCGGACCGAGCATGTTCCCGTCGACGGTAGAGACCACATTGGCGCCGATCGCGCCGATGTCGTGGAAGCGCGCGCCGCTGTTGCTCCCCGGCAGGATTTTCAGTCGCTGCTCGGGATCTGTGTCGAGGCCCACGACCGAGATGACGTTCGCGGTCTCGATGCATGCGGGGCTGGTGACGCAGCGGTCCGACAGGTCGTCGTTGCCGGCCGCCACGACGAAGATGATGCGGTTGCCGAGATCCGATATCGACTTGTCGAGCAGCACGGTGTTGGCCCGGTTCCAGCCGACGCTCATGTTGACGACCTTGACGTCCCACCAGGCCAGGTAGCCGATCACCTCGCGCAGCGCGTTGAGGCTGTGCTCGTTCACCGGCGTAAGTCCGCTTGGAATGTGGATGATCGTCACCGCCGGCTGGTCGTTGCCGGGCGAGTTCTTGATCTTGCCGCCTAGCGTCAGCAGGTCGACCAGCAGGCCGAGCGTGTGCGTGCCGTGGCTCTTTTCGACCAGCGGATGCGCGTTGAGGGCGCCGCAGGCCGGGGCGGGGGGCTCGCTCGTGTCGTCCGCCGTGTCGGTGTCCGTGCTGCTGGTCGCGGGATTGCCGTCATTGGCGGAAGCGACCATCGGATGCACGATGTCCTCCAGTTCGCCCTTCTCGAAGTTCCAGCGCTTCAGCGCCACGCCGGGGCCGAAGGCGCAATGGTTGAGATCGGCCGCCGCATCGAAATGGGCGATGACGATCGGCGACAGGTTCTCGCCGTCCTTCCACGGCTTCACCAGTTCGCCATCGCTGTCGACGAAACCCATCCGGCGGAACTGCGCCGCATTCTCCTTCTCGATCGACTGGAGCTGCAGCTTCTGGTCGACGAGGACGCTTTGCGACAGCGATTTCAGCGTGCGGGTATAGGCGGCGAGCGACGCGCTGTCGGTTTTGATTGTCGCTTCCACCACGGGCACCGCCACCATTTTCACCGGCGATGACGGCGCGCCGAACTCCTTGAGCGCGGTCGGGCTGGCGATCCTGGAGAACTGCTTGGTGTCGACCCGCCCGTCGTCGACAAACTGGTAGATGGCGGGGGATTCGTTCGCCCAGCCACGGTCGATGTCGCTGGCGGCGCAGATATCGCTCGAGATTCCCGCCTTGCGGCACCACAGCGCCGCGAGATCGGGGGTTGCGACGACGTCCACGTCGGCTTTCGCGAAAGCGGGATCGCCCATGTCGCGGATGCCGACTTCGTAGGAGAGTCTAAGCGCCACATCGGGTATCTCGATCGTCCTGCCGGGCCACGCCCGCGACCAATCGCTGACCGGCGCGCCGGACTTGTCGGAGACGGCCTTGCAAATGTCCGGATTGAGCCTGCACAGCATGGCGTCGACGTCTTGCGGCATGCGGTTTTCGAGCCAGTGCGGCCATGCGCCGGCCCGGATCATCAGGTCGGTCGGCGTGTCGCCTTTTTCGATGACGGAGGATTTCGTCTCCAGGACGCCATTGTCGTTGAGCGTGACGTAAAGCTTGGCGAGTTCTGCCTGCACATTGTCCTTGTTCAGGACCTCGGAGCGCCAGAAGAACTGCTCGGCCTTCTCGTTTTCCAGCGTGGCTATCCGGCTCGCGGCATTCGCGCCGGTGTCCTGGGCCTGCGCGCCGGCGGCTCCGGCAACAGACAGGAGAAGGGCGGCCACGATCCTCGGCGCATTTCGGACAGCGGGCATGTGGAGCACCTCCCGGTAGGGACTTACGTCAAGGCCTTCTCCTTCTCATCACCCGTATTGGGGATGGAGGGATCGATAAACAGCCTGGGATTGAATTCGGTCGCCAGGCGGATCAGTTGCGTGCGGTTCTGCGACATGGTTTTCGACAGCAGCATCTTGACCTGCGAGCTGACAGTCTCGGGCGAGCGGTTGCGCCGTTCCGAGATCTGCGCGTTCGTCAGCCCCTCCGCGAGCATCGCCAGCACGGCTTCCTCCGACTCGGTGAGCGCGAAGGTGTTGGCGAGAAAGCTCGTGTCGATCTGGTACGGCTGGCTGGCATCGAGGCTGAACAGCCCGAAACCGTTGAACACGCGTTCGCCGAGAACCCCCGGCGAATAGAGCGGCGCGACTTCGATGCAAAGCGCCATGCCCTCGTCGTCGAGCGGGTGCAGGATCGCCTCCTTGCGCGGGCGCGCGCCGAACTTGCCGTGATGCTCGGCGCCGGTATAGAGCTGCGCCAGTTGCAGCCGTACGGTCTCGTTGCGGGCGACCAGCCTTTTGTGCGGATCGAGCGAGAAGGCGCCGTGCGTGTCGAGCTGGCGGTCGAACTCGCGGTTCGTGAACACGACCTCGCCGGTCGCCGACAGGATGCAAATGCCGATCCGCAAGGCGTCGAGGATGCCGAACAGGGACTGGCGCGCGGACAGCTGCCGCGCGGCGTGGCGACCGATATTCAGCGCCTTGGCGATATGCGGCATCAGCGTCCGGACCGTGCGCAGGCGGTCGCCCTCGGGCAATCCGGCCCGTTGCGAGAACTGCATCGCGAACCGGTCGAAGTAATAGTGATCCTTGTTGAGCAGGGCGCCGGCCCGGTAATGGATGCCGTAGGACATCATCGTCTGGGCGTTCGCCCGCAGCATCAGTTCCTGCCGCGACGGGGCCAGCACCGTATCGGGAACCAGGTCCACGCCGTCTTCGGTGCGCGAGTGCGCGGCGAACTCCGCCTGATCGTGAAGCTCCTGCTCGTTGTGGTTTTCCAGGTAGCTTCGCACCAGCTGCGGATCGTAATTTGTCGTGTGATAGGTCGCATGGACCTTCGGGGTCCGCACCGAGGTGTCGATGTCGAAAATGAATGCGCCCCTTGCGTCAACGAGTTCGGCGACGCGGTCGAGGATTTCCGGCCATCTTTCCGGCTCGACCGCTGCGTCGTAAATCGATTGAATCGCACGATTCACATCAGGGAGTGTAGGCATGCCCATACCTTCCTTCCGGGTGTCATTGTGTAATAACAATTTCCTGCGGTGGTGGCGAGGGTGTCGCCCGGAAGATTCCCGATGTCTTTGAAACTTGGTTAGTTCGGGAATTCTGACGGAACGCTACGGAAGCTGCCGGGGTTTGTCAAAATACAACCGTTTCTTGTCCGCGGATAATTCAATCACTTTTTGAAATATATAGTCCAACCTATGGAAGTATCACGCAAAAAGCGCAATAGGTGCCGGTCGCCTTTCCCTTGAAGGGAAGTTCCGGTCGGGACAGCCTCGGCGCGCCGCGGCGATCATGACGCGTGTTCCGCGGGGCCGCGTTTCGCGATGACGGCACGGTGATCGGGGTCGGCCGGCGCTTCGATTACGAGGCCGACTTGGCGGCGGTGCGCGCCAGCATGTCCTTCAGCACGGTCTCGTCGCCATTCCACTCCCCGCACCAGTGGCGATGTTCGGTCGCCGGAAATTTCTGGATGACGGTGCCGGTTTGCGGATTGACGAAGACGCCCGGCGGGTACCGGTGGCAATGCCCGGATGATCCGGTGTCGCGCATTTCGCCGCTCACCCAATAGATGCAGTGAGAGCATTGTGGCCGCAGGATACTCATGGGTCCCCTCCAACTTCCGCCGCCAGATGGCGGTTCGGAAGGAGCATAGGCGACATTACCTTGCCCGATCGTAAAAGCCTTCCCGCATGTGATAAAGGCGGGGTCCTGGGACCCCGCCTTTGTAGCGGACAGTTTGGCGGTGCGAGGCCGCCGGGGTCAGATCGTCGCCAGGAAAAGCGCGCGCACGTTCTCGGCATTGAGCGTGACCGGATTGCCGCCGCAGGACGGGTCCGCCAGCGCCATCGGCACCAGCTCGTCGAGACGGGCGGTGTCTACGCCCATCTCGGACAGCTTCTTCGGAATGCCGAGCGAATCGCATAGTTCGACCACGAAGGCGCGGAAGCCGTCGAACCCGCCGGAAATGTCCAGGTAGGCGGCGGCTCGTTCGATGCGTTCCTCGATTTCGGGGCGATTGAGATCGAGCGTTGCCGCCATCACCACCGCATTCGTCGTGCCGTGATGGGTGTTGTAGACCGCGCCGATCGGATGCGAAATCGCGTGGATCGCGCCGAGACCCTTCTGGAACGCGACGGCACCCATGGAGGCGGCGGCCATCATCTGGCCGCGCGCCTCGATGTCGGTGCCGTCCTTGTAGGCGCGGGGCAGGTACTCCTTCACCAGCCGCATGCCTTCCAGAGCGATGCCCTGGCTCATCGGGTGGAAGAATGGCGAGCAATAGGCTTCCAGGCAATGCGCGAAGGCGTCCATGCCGGTGCCGGCGGTGATCTTCGGCGGCATGCCGACGGTCAGTTCCGGGTCGGCGATGACGACCGTGGGCAGCACCCTCGGATGGAAGATGATCTTCTTCACATGGGTTTCGGAATTGGTGATGACGCTGGCGCGGCCGACTTCCGAGCCGGTGCCGGCCGTCGTCGGCACGGCGACGATCGGCGCGATGCCGGCCGGGTCCGCGCGCGTCCACCAGTCGCCGACATCCTCGAAGTCCCAGATGGACCGCGTCTGGCCGGACATGAAGGCGACCATCTTGCCCAGGTCGAGGCCGGAACCGCCGCCAAACGCGATGACGCCGTCATGGCCGCCGTCCCGATAGACCTTCAGGCCCGCCTCGAGGTTGATTTCGGTCGGGTTCGGATCGACTTCGGCGAACATGGCGCGGCCGAGCCCGTCCTTCTCCATCAGCGCCAGCGTGCGCTGGGTGATGTCCATTCCGGCGAGGCCGCGGTCGGTGACAAGCAGCGGGCGCTTGATGCCGGCCGCGGCGCAGGCTTCGCCGATCTCGGCGATGCGTCCGGCGCCGAAACGGATTGCGGTCGGGTACGACCAGTTGGCTTTGAGGCTCATTTTTTCTTCCTGAGGTGATAGGATTTCGGCCGGGTCAGGTTCTGGAACCCGATGACGGAGAGCGCGCCGCCGCGGCCGGTTTCCTTGCAACCGGTCCAGCACAGCGACGGATCGAGATAGTCGGCGCGGTTCATGAATACGGTGCCGGTTTCGATCCGCGCGCCGATGCGGGCGGCGCGGTCCGTGTCCTCGGTCCACAGCGAGGCGGTCAGGCCGTATTTCGAGTCGTTCATCAGGCGGATCGCTTCCTCGTCGTCCTTGACCGGCATGATGCCGACCACGGGACCGAAGCTCTCCTCGCGCATGACTTCCATGTCGTGATTGACGTCGACGAGGATCTGCGGCGCCAGGTAGGTGCCGCCGTCGTCCTCGGGGAACAGCTTCGGATCGACCATAGCGCGCGCACCCTTGGCGACCGCTTCGTCGATCTGGGCGCGCACCGTGTCGGCAAAGCGCTTGTTGGCCATCGGGCCGATGGTCGTCGCCTCGTCGAGCGGATTGCCGAGCTTCAGCTTCGACACCCAGGCGACGGCTTTCTCGACGAATTCGTCGAAGAGCGGCTCGGCGACATAGATGCGCTCGATGCCGCAGCAGCACTGGCCGGAATTGTACATCGCGGCGTCCATCAGCACGTCGACGGCCCAGTCGAGATTGGCGTCGTCCATGACGTAGCCTGGGTCCTTGCCGCCGAGTTCGAGCCCCAGCGGCGTGAACGTGCCGGCCGCGGCGCGCTCTATGGCGCGGCCGCCATTGACCGATCCGGTGAAGTTGACGAAGTCGAACGCCCCGTCGGCGAGCAGAGCTTCCGTCGTCGCATGGTCGAAGAAGACGTTCTGGAACAGGTCCGCCGGGACGCCGGCTTGCGTGAAGGCGCGCACCAGCCGCTCGCCGGCGAGCAGCGTCTGCGTCGCGTGCTTGATGACGACGGCGTTGCCGGCCATCAGGGCGGGGGAGACCGTGTTGATCGCGGTCAGATAAGGGTAGTTCCACGGCGCGACGACGAAGACGATGCCATGCGGCTCGCGCATGATGCGGCGCTCGAAATTCGGGCTGTCTTCGGTGACCAGCGGCGCCAGCGCGCTTTCCGCGATGCCGGCCATATAGTCGGTGCGTTCCTTCACGCCGCCGAACTCGCCGCCGTAGCGCACCGGTCGGCCCATCATCTGGGCAAGCTCGGGCACCACTTCCTGGCCCATTTCGCCGAGCCGCGCGACGCCGGCCTGCACCAGCTTGATGCGGTCGGCGAGCGGGCGGGCGGCCCATTCCTTCTGTGCGGCGCGGGCGCGTGCCAGGGCCGCCTTGGCGTCGTCCAGCGACATCACGGGACGCTCGGCGAAAACCCCGCCGTCGATCGGCGAGATGCATTTCAATGTTGACATGGTCAGGCCCTTTCAAAACCGCGTGCGATTTCCCAGTCGGTTACGACGCGGTCAAATTCTTCCTGCTCCCATTCGGCAGCACGGGTGTAGTGATCGACTACATCATCGCCCATGGCTTCGCGAAGCATGGCGGAATGACGCAGGGTTTCGATGGCGGCGCGCAAGGTGGACGGGATTTCGCCCGCCTTCTTGTCCTCGTAGATGTCGCCGGTAGTCGGCGGCCCGAGTTCCAGCTTCTCCTCGATGCCCTTGATGCCGGCGGCGAGCATCGCCGCCTGCGCCAGGTAGGGGTTCAAGTCCGATCCGCCGATCCGGCATTCCACCCTCACGCCCTTGCTGCCTTCGCCGCAGAGCCGGAATCCGGCGGTGCGGTTGTCGATGGACCAGGCCGTCTTGGTCGGCGCGAACGTGCCCTTCATGAACCGCTTGTAGCTGTTGACATAGGGCGCCAGGAAAAACGTGTAGTCGGACGCATAGGCGAGCAGGCCGGCCATGTAGTGGCGCATCAGGTCCGACATGCCGTGCTTGGCCGACGCATCGAAGAACATCGGCGTTCCGTTCTTCCACAGCGACTGGTGCACATGCGAAGAACTGCCGACGCGCTGGTGGTGCCATTTAGGCAGGAAGGTCGCCGCGTGGCCCTGCTGCCAGGCGATTTCCTTGACCGCGTGCTTGGCGATCGTGTGGTGGTCGGCGCATTCGAGCGCCGCGGCGAAGCGGATGTTCAGTTCTTCCTGGCCGGCCTCCGCCTCGCCCTTGGAATTCTCCACCGGAATGCCAGCGGCATAGAGATGATTGCGCAGCGGCCGCATCACGGCCTCTTCCTTGGTGGTCTGGAGGATGTGGTAGTCCTCGTTATATCCGCTGATCGGCGCGAGATCCCGGAAACCGCCCTTGCGGATCTCGTCGAAGCTCTTTTCGAACAGGAAGAACTCCAGCTCGGTCGCCATCATGGCGGTGAAGCCCATCGCGTCGAGCCGGGCGATCTGTTTCTTCAGGATTGCGCGCGGCGAATGCGGCACGGGCTCGTGGGTGTGGTGGTCCAGCGTGTCGCACAGCACCATCACCGTCCCCTCGAGCCACGGCACGGGCCGCAACGTCGTCATGTCCGGCTTCATCACGTAGTCGCCGTAGCCGGCCCGCCAGCTTGTCGAGGCGTAGCCGTCCGGCGTCGCCATCTCCAGGTCGGTGGCCAGCAGGTAGTTGCAGCAATGGGTCTCTTCCCAGCTGTGGTCGATGAAATTGCGGGCGTGGAAACGCTTGCCCATCAACCGGCCCTGCATGTCGACCATGCAGACGAGAACGGTGTCGATGCTGCCGTCGGCAACCAGTGTCTTGAGTTTGTCGATTGTCAGTGTCGCGGGCATTTTCGATT
>JBAQHA010000384.1:0-6974 GCA_049288075.1 Oricola sp. | reverse complement strand
CCCCGGATCTTCAACGCGGACCTCAGATCAGTGCGATTAACGTCGCGCCGTGACCCGTTCGGGTCTTACAATAACAGAGCGTTGGAGGTGTCGAATCCGATGCGTATCCTCGCTTAGTGGAGTCCTCGCCGATGGGAACGAAGATGAAAACATCGAGACCCATATGCGTAACCGGAATTTGACTCGACGGGTTCAAACCGCCGTCACGCTCACAGACCGAAAGCGTTGCCTGTACCTGTTCGGCGATATGCCGACCGTGCGCTTGAAAAGCCGACGGAAAGAATTCGGATCATCGTAGCCGACCGCTTGAGCGATCTCGTCGATGGGCTGATCCGCACTTTCCAGCATCTGTTTGGCCTCCTCCACGCGAAGCGTCTGCACGTAATCGATCGGGGTGTAGCCCGTCGCGGACAGAAACCGTCTCTTGAAGGTTCGGTCTGTGAGGCCGGAGCGCCTTGTCATCTCCGCTACCGGGTTGGCGGTAACGTAATTTTCCGAGATCCAGCCCTGGCAATCGGCGATCGAGGCATCTTCGTGCTGTTTCGGCCGAACCATGGCGGCAAAGGGAAGCTGCCCATCGCTGCGGTCGCCAAACAGGAACAGTTTGGCGATCCGCCGTGCCTCGCCTTCTCCGCAGAAACGCGAAATCAGATAGAGCGACAGATCCGTCCAGGACGCGGAGCCCCCGCTTGTCACCACATCATGGCCCGGGCCCGAGGGCACGAGGACGCGCTGAGGCTGTAGCCGGACACCCGGATAGCACTGACGGAAGAGCGGTGTTGCGCTCCAGTGGGATGTCGCCTCGCGCTGCTCCAGAAGCCCGGCTTCAGCCAACAACAGCGCCCCGGTGCAGACCGAGCATATGATCGCGCCGCGAGCGTGCTGGTCCATGATCCATGCGATTGCCGCATCCCATCTGCCGGAGGGATCGAAGTCGCGTTCCAGACTGAGGTCGCCGACAATGACCACATCCGAGTTGCGGGTTTCGCGGAAGCTGTGCTCGGCAAAGATCGTGGCGCCAAGCGTTGTCCGAACCGGCCCGACATTGCTTCCCACGATGCGCGGCAGCATTCGGCGGCTTTGGGTCCGCTCCCCGGTAATTGTCTCCCAGGCTGTGCCCACGCACGTAAAAACCTCGTGCAGGCCGTAGGTGACTGCCGCCGACACTTCGGGAACCGTCACAAGGCTGATCGAGAGCGTGCGCGCGTCGCGGGACAGGGGCATTTTCTGACATTGTCACATTTGACCTGTTTCTGTCGAGTCTGCGCCTAACGCAGTCCCGACGCGCGATGGCATGGTCTCCCTTCACCCGGCGCGGGTCCTAACCGTCCGCGCTCGCAAGGAACGGAGACATCCATGTTTGAAACAACACGCAGAAAGGTGCTTGGCGCGTCGATCGCCGGCGCCGGCAGCATCCTGAATACGTTCGGTTATCGGGCCGAAGCCGCCAATCTCACACAGAAAGGAACATTCATGCTGGACAAGGTCCGCAAGCTGCCCAAGGGCATGGTCGAGGCGGCGCAGTTTCCGCTGATCGAGGCTATCCAGGGACGTCGGTCGCGACGGTTCGCCCTCGGCGCCTCGATACCCGACGGCCCGCTCGCCTACACGTCGAAACATGCGCCGGCCCCGCTCGGCGAACTCGAGCAGATGGTTCTGTTGACTGCCGTGGCGGGCAACACCGGCTGGTCGAACCTCATCCCGCGCAACCGGTTCTACGGGCCGAAGATTCCGAACTACGCGGGAGCCGCAGGCGGCAGAAGCTTCCCGTCGGCCGCCGGATTTCACACCTCGGAGATTTTCTTCACGGACGACAGCGGGGTCTATTTTCTGCCAACCCGCGACATGGCAGCGGTCGTCAGACCGGGCGATGAGACCGATCTGAACGCCTATCTCGATGCGCACCGGTCGCGCATCGTCAAACTGGCCGATGGCCGCATGAACATCCCTCGCGTTCCGCAGCACATGGAAATGCACAACGAGTGGTGCGCGAACGTAGCCGGCAGCACGCTGATCATTCCGGTGGCCGACCTCGCGCAGCACATGCTGCTCGTGCTGTGCTACCTCGTGCAGAACGGCGCCTGTATCTATGACGACGTGAATGATCGCCCGGTGCCCGGAATGGACCGGTTCAAGGCGTTGGTCGACACCGACAATCCTTTTCCGCTGTCCTATGTCGAGCAACTCGGCCTGACCGAGGTCACCGTCGAAACCTCGACCGCATGCTATGCCGGCGCATTGATGCTGCAGGCCCTCGGCCTCGGCGGGTGGATGTTCGAAGGGATCAATCCGTTCAGCGTTCTCGGCGCGAGCGGCGATCCTGAAGTACCCGGCCTGGGCTTCCGCTTCGATATGCTCGAAGGCCGGCCGCTGCCGCATGTCACCGGGCTCGAAGGCGTGTTCGAGGGATTCTGTCCGCCGCATTTTGCGAACATGCGCGAGGCCGTGGAGAAGGTCGTGGCACGGAAATTCGGGGCGGGTGGCCCGTTCAACGCCGGCACCGGCGGACCCTACAAGAAGACCGAGACCATCCGGTCGAGTGCGGTCCCGATCGACGAAGAGTTCGTGGATTGCGTCGCGACCATGGCGCAATACATCTTCGACACCTTCGGGCGCTTTCCGGCAACCGTACCCGCGATCTTCACGCTGATGTACCTGCAGGCGCACCGGCTGGACACCGGGTTCTACGACACGCATTTCGAGCCTGGCGCCTATTTGCGCACACACGCCGCACACCAGCAGAATTGGGGCTGATCGGCCCCTCGACCCGGCGGCGAAAGTCCGCCGGGTTCGCTCGACCGACTTTTTCGCCGCGATCGGTCCCGACCGGTGCGGTCCAGCCATTTCGAAGGATGTCGATAATGTGCCTGTCGTGTCAGCCGTCGATTTTTCGGCGCTTCCTGACTGCCCGCTTCGTTCATTCCGGATGCTCCATGGCCGCGTTCGCGGAGATGCGTGCGAAGGTCGTGTCCCAGGCGTGCGGTATCGTCGTTGAGGTCGGCTTCGGATCGGGCCTCAATCTTCCATTCTACGATCCCGCGAGGACGGAACGCGTCATCGCCGTGGAGCCGGACTCGGACATGCTGCTGCTGGCCAGGCGCCAGGCCCCGCATGTCGACCTCGAGATCGTCGAAGCCTATGGCGAGAACCTTCCTCTTGCCGATGGCATCGCCGACACCGTCGTCGTCACGTATTCGCTTTGCACCATCCCCGATCCGAAGGCTGCCCTGGCGGAGATCCGCCGGGTGCTGAAGCCGGGCGGCCGTCTGCTGTTCATCGAGCACGGTCGCGCCGAAACGCAAGTGCTGAGCAGGCTGCAGATCATGCTTGACGGACTGTGGAGTCGTCTGGCCGGAGGATGCCACCTGACGCGCGATCCGACGCACCTCATCTCGGACGCAGGGTTCACGATCAGGCAGTTGGGGAGACGGCGTTTTCCGTTGCACCTGTGGCAGCTCGGAGTTCACTCCGCGGGAGAGGCGATGCAACCCGAGCAAGCGATACCGGGTCCTCGCCACCCTGGAACGCCGGACAAACATCAAGTCAGCGAGGCCGCCTGACTATCTCGCAGGGCATCCAAGCTTCATGCGGGTCACTCGCGCGCCCCGCGCAAGATCCCGCTTTTCCCGCGCTCCGCGCATATCAGCGGGCGGCGGTGCAGACCTGGCGCGAATGACCCTGTGAGGCCTTGCCGCTCGCGGGACGGATCGGGGATATCGCCGGGTTCGGTCCCCGGCGGCCGGTTGCGCATGGCTGCCATGCGGGGAGGGGGCAGGTTTGGCGCCGGCGGCAATCCGAACGAAGGACACCTCGTTCATTCTGGATGCTCCATGGCGGCTTTCGCGAATACAACTGCAGCTGCGAACGCGATCACCGAGGGCGACGATCCGTCCCGGGGCGCGAGCAACGACGCCACCGAATGAGGCGACGGGCCGGCCGTGACGTTCGGCGGGACGGCACGACCGGCAGCCGCGGCCTGCTGGCGATCGAATTCCCGCCGCACGGGAAGGCGGCTTCATCCGATTCGGATTGACATCCCGTATCATTTCGATAATTCACGAATTATGGATATAACAAACGCACTCGAAAGGTTCAGCGCCCTTTCGCAGACAACCAGACTCCAGGCGTTCCGGCTTCTCCTGGCCGAAGGCGCAGACGGACTTGCCGCGGGAGAGATCGCGCGCAAGCTCGGCGCCGCCGCCAACACGATGTCGACTCACCTCGCCATCCTCGAACGGTGCGGGCTGATCGGAAGCGAGAGGCAGGGACGTTCGATCCATTACCGGGCGAACCTGGAAGGCACGAGGGAGCTGATCGGCTTTCTCGTCGAGGATTGCTGTCATGGAAATCCTCAAATCTGCACGCCGCTCGCGGCGACATCGCCGCACGAGTGAAATCACGCCCGCGCCGTCGCGCGAGTAAACAAACACCAACCCTCGCGAGAACATTTCGATGAACAGACCGGAAAGCATGACCGGAACGCAAAAGCCGGCTGGCGGCATAGGCTTCTTCGAGAAGTTGCTGTCGCTCTGGGTGGGCCTGTGCATCGCCGCGGGCATCCTTCTCGGCAACATTCTGCCCGGCGTCTTCGGGTTCCTGTCGGAACTGGAATACGCGTCCGTGAACATACCGGTGGCGATCCTCATATGGGCGATGGTCTACCCGATGATGGTCGCCGTCGACTTCACCAGCCTGCGCCATATCGGCGACCGTCCGAAGGGACTGATCCTGACGCTGGCGGTGAACTGGCTGATCAAGCCGTTCACCATGGCCGCTCTCGCGGTGCTGTTCTTCGAGCATGTCTTCGCCGATTTCATCGCGCCGGCCGACGCGCAGGAATATATCGCGGGACTGATCCTGCTGGGAGCGGCGCCCTGCACCGCGATGGTGTTCGTGTGGTCCCAGCTCACCCGGGGCGACGCGACCTACACGCTGGTCCAGGTGTCGGTGAACGATGTCGTCATGATCTTCGCATTCGCGCCGATCGTCGCGCTGCTGCTGGGCGTCACGGACATCGCCGTGCCGTGGGAGACGCTGCTGCTTTCGGTGGGGCTCTATGTCGTCATACCGCTGGCCGCCGGCGCGGCGACGCGGCGCTGGCTGACCGGGCATGCCAGGCGCGGCGACAGTCCGGAGACCGCCGTCGAGCGCTTCACCGGCGCCGTGAAGCCGTTCTCGGTGCTCGGGCTGCTGGCGACCGTCGTTCTTCTTTTCGGCTTCCAGGGCGGGGTCATCATCGAACGGCCCATGCTGATCGTGATGATCGCCATTCCGCTTCTCATCCAGTCCTACGGCATCTTCGCGCTCACCTATGGCGCGGCATGGCTGTGGCGGGTCCCGTTCAATGTCGCGGCGCCATGCGCGATGATCGGCACGTCGAATTTCTTCGAGCTGGCGGTCGCTGTCGCCATCGGATTGTTCGGCCTCGGATCCGGGGCGGCGCTGGCAACGGTCGTCGGCGTTCTCGTCGAGGTGCCGGTCATGCTGTCGCTGGTGGCTTTCGCGAATGCGACGAGACGGCACTTTCCCGAAAGCTGACGCGGATCGCGAATGAACCCGGGACGACCCGACGAGGCGATGCCCGGGGCGAGACGGAGCGGGCGGGTTTGTTCTTGGCACCGGCGGCAATCCGAACTAAGGACACCTCATTCACCAGGATCCGGGCCGGGACGCCCGGATGGCTCTTCCGGCCGCCGATCCGCCGGATAATTCGACAAGACGGAAATCGCCGCGCGGCCGCATGGATCCTTGCGGCGCAAGGCCCGGATCGCCCATGTTTTCATTCGATAGCTACCGCCGTCAGTGGACCCACAACATCCGCGGCGACCTTCTTTCCGGCATCGTGGTCGCGCTCGCGCTCATTCCCGAGGCCATCGCTTTCTCGATCATCGCCGGCGTAGACCCGAAGGTCGGCCTCTATGCCTCCTTTTCCATCGCCGCGATCGTCGCGATCACCGGCGGCCGGCCCGGCATGATCTCGGCGGCGACGGCGGCGACCGCCGTGCTGATGGTGACGCTGGTGAAGGACCACGGGCTGCAATACCTGCTGGCGGCCACCGTGCTGGCCGGGCTTCTCCAGATCGTCGCCGGCCTGATCAGGCTCGGCTACGTGATGCGCTTCGTGTCGCGCTCGGTGATGACCGGCTTCGTCAACGCGCTCGCCATCCTGATCTTCATGGCGCAGCTTCCCGAACTCGATCCGGCCAGGGTGCCGATGCTGACCTATGCGCTGGTCGCCGCCGGGCTGGCGATCATCTACCTGTTTCCGCTTCTGACCAGGGCGGTGCCGTCGCCGCTCGTGACGATCGTCGTGCTGACGGTAGCGACCGTCTATTTCGGCTGGGACGTGCGGACCGTCGGCGACATGGGCGAACTGCCCGACACGCTGCCGATCTTCCTGATCCCCGACATCCCGCTGACGCTGGAGACGCTGCGGATCATCCTTCCCTATTCGCTCGCCGTCGCGGCGGTGGGGCTGCTCGAAAGCCTGATGACGCAGCAGATCGTCGACGACCTGACCGACACGCCTTCCGACCGCAACCAGGAATGCATCGGCCAGGGCATCGCCAATACCGCGACCGGTTTCATCGGCGGCATGGCCGGCTGCGCGATGATCGGCCAGTCGATCATCAACGTGAAGTCCGGCGGGCGCGGCAGGCTCTCGACCTTCGTCGCCGGCGTGTTCCTGCTGATCATGGTGGTGGCGCTCGGCGATGTCGTCCGGCGCATCCCGATGGCGGCGCTGGTGGCGATCATGATCATGGTGTCGATCGGCACCTTCTCGTGGTCGTCGATCAGGAACCTGCGCGAGCACCCGAAGTCGTCGTCGGCGGTGATGCTGGCCACTGTGTTCTTCGTGGTCTGGACCCACAATCTCGCCATCGGCGTGCTGGTCGGCGTGCTCCTGTCGGGCATCTTCTTTTCCTGGAAGATATCGCAGATCTTCCGCGTCACGACGACGATCAGCCCCGACG
>JBAQHA010000383.1:0-5029 GCA_049288075.1 Oricola sp. | reverse complement strand
CAACGTCGAGATAGGAGGTATTGGAGGCGAGGATCGCGTCGTCACGGCAGACGCGGTCGAGTTCGGCGAAGACGTTCTTCTTGACGCCCATGTCCTCGAAGACGGCCTCGATGACGAGGTCGCTGCCGGCGAAGGCCGCGTAGTCGTCATGGGCCGAGAAGCGGGAAAGCGCGTCCTCGTAGGCCGCTTCGGAAAGAAGGCCGCGCTTGCGGCTGCCGTCGAGGATCTCGGCGACGCGTTCCGCGGCCTTCGCCGCCGCTGACGTGTCGCGCTCCACCAGGGCGACTTTGAGCCCCGCCATAAGCATGGCCGCGGCGATGGCGGCCCCCATCGTGCCGCCGCCGACGACGCCGGCGTATTTGAGCGGCAACGGTTCGATGCCATCGATTTCGACCGGGCGGCCGGTGTTGCGCTCGGCGAAGAACATGTAGCGCAGCGCTGCCGCTTCCTCGCTGTCGCGCAGCCGCAGGAAGCGGGCGCGCTCGGCGGCGAAGGCTTGCGTGACCGGCAGTGTGACGCCATCGCGCAGCGCCTTGAGGGCCTCGACCGGGGACGCCTGGCCGCGCGCTTTGGCGGCGACGGTCTTTTCCTTTTCCGTCCAGAAATCGTCGCCGGGTATTTCGCGCGGCGAGCGCTGTGAGACGGCTTGCGGCTTGCCAACCTGAATCAGGTCGGCGGTGTAAGCCCTTGCCTCGGCGACAAGATCACCCTCGGCGATGCGGTCGATCAGGCCGATCGCTTCTGCCTTCTTCGCGTCTGCGGGCTTGCCGGAAGTGACCATCCCGATGGCGTCGTCGAGCGCCACGAGGCGCGGCAGGCGCACGGTGCCGCCGGCGCCGGGGACGAGGCCGAGCGTCACTTCCGGCAGGCCGAGCTTCGCGTCGGCATGGGCGACGCGAGCATGGCAGGCGAGCCCCAGTTCCAGTCCGCCGCCGAGCGCCGTGCCGTGGACGGCCGCGACCCAAGGCACGCGCGAGGCTTCGATCGCGAACAGCACATCGGGCAGATGCGGTTCGACAGGCGGCAGCCCGAATTCCTTGATGTCAGCGCCGGCGACAAAGGTGCGGCCGGCGCAGGCAAGCACGGCGGCGCGGACGCTCTCGTCGGCGTCGATCCGCGCCACGGAGTCGAGGATGCCCCGGCGCACGGCGCGCGAGATCGCGTTGACGGGCGGGTTGTCGATCAGCACGAGCGCGATGCCGTCCTCGACGGTCACGGAAACGGGAGATGTCATCGGATGCGGGAGCCTTGGCGGATGGCCGAGGCGGATGGAGCCTGCAGCGTTTCGGTTTCGCTTTGCGCGATGCGGTCGAGGCCGCCGAGCACGAAGTCGGCGACGAGGCGGGCATAATTCTCACGACCGATGCCGGAACCGTCGCGGTACCACATGTAGAACCAGTTCAGCATGCCGAAGGCCGACATGGCCGCGGGCTTCAGCAGGTCCGGGCGGCGTTCGAACAATTCGGGCGCGGTGGCGCGAACCGTGTCGGCCATGATCGCGACGAGACGGCGCTGCAACTCCTTCAACTCGCGCTGCAGTTCCTCGGGCAGGGCGGCGATCGCGTCGAGCTGGACCTTGTGTTCCGCGTCGGCGTCGCGATAGGCGGCGAGGATCGCCGCTGTCAGGGCGTAGAGCCCGGCGCGCGGATCGGCTCCCGGCTCGACGGCCTCGACGGCCTCGACCAGCGCGAGCAAATGGGTATGGACGATGTCGAAGAGCAGCGCGTCCTTGCTTTCGTAATAATGGTAGATCAGCGCCTTGGAGACGCCGCAGGCTTTTGCGAGCTGGCTCATCGACGCGCGGTCGAAGCCGTTCTCGGAGAAGAAAACGGCTGCGGTCTTGAGAAGCGCCGCGCGCTTCTCGTCGTGATCCTTGGCGATCGTGCGGGCCACGCGGCGTCAGCCTTTCGGACGGTTGTCGAGGATACGCTGTGCCTTGCCCTGGCTGCGCACAACGCCTTCCGGGGTCGTCACGTCGACGCGGGCGGTGATGCCGATGACCTGCTTGATGCGTTCCGACAGGTCGGCGGCGGCGGTGGCGCGGGCGATCTCGTCGGCATGGTCGGCAAGCGCCTCGACATGCACGGTCATCTCGTCCATCCGGCCCTCGCGGGTCAGTTCGATCTGGAAATGCGGCGCCAGCGCCGGAACCTTCAGGATTTGCTCCTCGATCTGGGTCGGGAAGACGTTGACGCCGCGGATGATCATCATGTCGTCGGAGCGGCCAGTGATCTTCTCCATGCGGCGCATGGTGCGCGCCGTTCCCGGCAGCAGCCGCGTCAGGTCGCGGGTGCGATAGCGGATTATCGGGAAGGCTTCCTTGGTCAGCGAGGTGAAAACCAGTTCGCCCTTCGAACCGTCGGGCAGGACCTCACCTGTCACCGGGTCGATCACTTCCGGATAGAAATGGTCTTCCCAGATGTGCAAGCCATCCTTGGTCTCGACGCACTCGTTGGCGACGCCCGGTCCCATCACCTCGGACAGGCCATAGATGTCCACGGCGTGCATGTCGAAGGCCTGCTCGATCTCCTGGCGCATGGCGTTGGTCCACGGCTCGGCCCCGAAGATACCCACCTGCAGCGGGCTTTCGCGCGGGTCGATGCCCTGGGCGCGATACTCGTCGAGGATCGACAGCATGTAGGAAGGCGTCACCATGATGGTGTGCGCCTTGAAGTCCTCGATCAGCGTGACCTGGCGGGCGGTCATGCCGCCGGAGACGGGGACGACCGTGCAGCCAAGCTTTTCCGCGCCGTAATGGGCGCCGAGGCCGCCGGTGAACAGGCCGTAGCCGTAGGAGACGTGGACGATGTCGCCCGGCCGGGTGCCCGAGGCGCGCATCGAGCGGGCGACGACGGTAGCCCAGTTGTCGATGTCGTTGCGGGTGTATCCGACGACGGTCGGTTTGCCGGTGGTGCCTGAGGAGCCGTGGATGCGGACGATCTGTTCGCGCGGCACGGCGAACATGCCGAAGGGGTAGTTGTCGCGCAGGTTCTGCTTCACGGTGAAGGGGAACTTCGCCAGGTCCGTCAGGTCCTTCAGGTCGTCTGGATGGACGCCGGCCTTGTCGAAGGAGTCCGAGTAGAACGGCACGTTCTCATAGGCGTGGCGCAGCGACCACTTCATGCGTTCGAGCTGCAGCGCCGCGATCTCGTCGCGCGAGGCGATTTCGATCGGGTCCAGTTCGTGGCGGGCCGGTGCGATGTCTTTCATGGGGTCCTCCGGATGCGGCGGGGCCGCTTATGCTTCCTGCTGTTCTTCTTCGAAGAGCGCGCCACCGATGGTGCGCGCCAGTCCGCGGAACAGTGCGATGATCGTTCCGTCCTGGTTGGTGACGGTGACGTCCCAGGTGCCCGAACGACCGCTGCGGGCGACCTCTTCGGCGTCGGCCGTCAGTCGGTCGCCCGCCCTGCCGGGCGCGACGTAGGTGATCGAGTTCGTCTGCGCGACGGTGACCGCATTGCGGCTGTTGCAGGCGAAGGCGAAGGCGCTATCGGCAAGCGCGAAGATCACGCCGCCATGGCAGATGTCGTGGCCATTGGTCTGGCACTGCTGCACGGTGAGCGACATGGTCGCCGTGCCGGGGCCGACGGCCTCAAGCTCCATGCCGAACCATTTCGAGGCGTCGTCGGTCGCCCACATGGCGGCGGCGCTTTTCTCGGCCCGTTGCTGGTCGCTGATCGCCATGTTTTTCAGGCCTTTCCGGTGAACGTGGGGGGGCGCTTGTCGAAGAAGGCGATGACGCCTTCAGCATAGTCCGGGGTACGGCCGGCGCGGCCCTGATACTCGGCTTCGATGTCCAGATGGGCGTCGAGCGGATTGGCGGACGCTGCGTGGATCAGTTCCTTTGTCAGGGCGTAACCGACGGTCGGACCTGAAGCGAAGGAGGCGACGAGCGCGCGGGCCTCGTCCATCAAATGTTCATCGGCGATCGCCTTCCAGATCAGGCCCCAGTCGGCGGCTCGTGTCGCGGGCAGCGGCTCGCCGGTCAGCGCCAGGCCCTTGGCGCGGGCCTCTCCGAGCAGGTTGGTCAGCGCCCAGGAGCCGCCGGCGTCGGGGATCAGGCCGATCTTGGCGAAGGCCTGAATGAAGTTGACGGATTCGGCGGCCAGAACGATATCGCAGGCGAGCGCGATGTTGGCGCCCGCGCCGGCGGCGACGCCGTTGACGGCGCAGACGACTGGTTTCGGCGCGGAACGGATCAGGCGGATGAGCGGATTGTAGAACCTGTTCAGCGTCTCGGAGAGGTCCGGCGGGCCGTCCATCTTGCGCGGGTCGCGGTCGCCGAGGTCCTGGCCGGCGCAGAAGCCCTTGCCGTTGCCGGTGAGCAGGATGGCGCGGCAATTTTCGTCATTTGCCGCGTCCTGAAACGCCGCGCGGAGCGCCAGATGCATCTCCTCGTTGAGGGCATTGCGCCGGTCGGGCCGGTTGAGGGTGATCTCAACCCAGCCATCATGCCGGGCCGTCAGGATTGTGTCGCTCACGCCATCGCCTCCCACGAATTGCGTATTGCCGGGGAAAAACCCGGCGTCGAGAAAATCGTTGCATAAACCGACCGGCCGGTCAATATTGTTGGGAATGTTTCGCAGGGAGGAAATCATGACGGCATTGATGCTGGAGAGCTTCGCGGCCGGCCGGTGGATCGGGCCGGGCAGGGACGCGCGGCCGATCCCGTCGGCGGTCACCGGTGAGCAGGTCGCCATGGCGGGCTCCGATCTCGATTTCCAGGCGATGCTCGACCATGCGAAGACTGTCGGTGGGCCGACGCTGCGCGCCATGACCTTCCACGACCGGGCGCGGATGCTGAAGGCGCTGGCGACCTATCTCGGCGAGCGCAAGGCGAAGCTCTACGAATTGTCGCTGCATGCCGGCTGCACGAAGGCCGACAGCTGGATCGACATCGACGGCGGCATCGGCACGATGTTCGTCTTCGCGTCGAAGGGGCGGCGCGAGTTGCCGGACGCGCAGGTCCATGTCGACGGCGAGATCGAGCAGTTGTCGCGCAACGGCACTTTTCTCGGCCAGCATATCC
>JBAQHA010000382.1:0-14333 GCA_049288075.1 Oricola sp. | reverse complement strand
CGGCCGTCGTCATATTCGCCGGTGCGCAGGAAGATGGTGTGGCCGCCGATCTTGGCCTTCTGGGTGTAGCCCTTGCGGCGGGTGGGCAGCTTTTCCTGCTCGCGCACCAGCTTCTCGATCACGCGCTCGACGATGCGCTCGGTGACCTCGATGGCGCGCTGGGCGGCGGGCGCCTCGACGATCGCCTCGACGGCGTCGTCCTCGTCCTCTTCGTCCTCGATCAGCGAGGAGTTGAGCGGCTGCGACAGTTTCGAGCCGTCGCGGTAGAGGGCGTTGGCCTTGAGCGCCAGCTTCCACGACAGCATGTAGGCCTGCTTGCACTCGTCGACAGTCGCGTCGTTGGGCATGTTGATGGTCTTGGAGATCGCGCCCGAGATGAAGGGCTGGGCGGCCGCCATCATGCGGATGTGAGAGTCGACCGAGAGATAGCGCTTGCCGACCTTGCCGCAGGGATTGGCGCAATCGAAGACCGCGTAATGCTCCTGCTTGAGGTGCGGCGCGCCTTCCAGCGTCATCGCCCCGCAGATGTGGATGTTGGCGGCCTCGATGTCGGCCTTCGAGAAGCCGAGATGGACCAGCAGGTCGAAGGCCGGGTCGGAGAGTTTTTCCTCCGGCACCATCAGCGCCGACATCTGCTCGTCGCCGATGGTCCAGCGGTTGAACACGAACTTGATGTCGAAGGCCGATTTCAGCGACGCATTGATCTTGGCGATCGTCTCGTCGGTGAAGCCCTTGGCGGCCAGGGTGCCCGGGTTGATGGCGGGCGCCTGGTCGAGCGTGCCGTGGCCGACGGCATAGGCCTCGATCTCGGCGATCTCGTGCTCGGAATAGCCGAGCGTGCGCAGGGCTTCGGGGACGGCGCGGTTGATGATCTTGAAATAGCCGCCGCCGGCGAGCTTCTTGAACTTGACCAGAGCGAAGTCGGGCTCGATGCCGGTGGTGTCGCAGTCCATGACGAGGCCGATCGTGCCGGTCGGCGCGATGACGGTGGCCTGGGCGTTGCGATAGCCGTGTTCCTCGCCGAGCGCGATGGCCTTGTCCCAGGCGGCGCGGGCGTGGGCGATCATCTCCTGGTCGGGGCAATCGGAGGCTTTCAGCGGCACCGGGTTGACGGCCAGGTCCACGTAGCCCTGGGCCTCGCCATAGGCGGCGCGGCGATGGTTCTTCATGACGCGCAGCATGTTCTTCGCGTTCGGCTTGTAGCCGGGGAAGGGGCCGAGTTCGCCGGCCATCTCGGCCGAGGTCGCATAGGCGACGCCGGTCATGATGGCGGTCAGCGCGCCGCAGATGGCGCGGCCTTCGTCTGAGTCGTAGGGGATGCCCGAGGTCATCAGCAGGCCGCCGATATTGGCGTAGCCGAGGCCGAGCGTGCGGTACTTGTAGGAGAGTTCCGCGATGCGCTTCGACGGGAACTGCGCCATCATGACGGAGACTTCGAGCACGATCGTCCACAGACGCACGGTGTGCTCGTAGGCGGCGATGTCGAACTTGCCGGTCGCCACGTCGCGATACTGCAGCAGGTTGATCGAGGCCAGGTTGCAGGCCGTGTCGTCGAGGAACATGTATTCCGAGCACGGGTTGGAGGCGCGGATCGGGCCTTCCGCCGGGCAGGTGTGCCAGTCGTTCATCGTCGTGTTGAAGTGGATGCCCGGATCGGCGGACGCCCAGGCGGCGTAGCCGACGCGCTCCCACAGGTCCTGGGCCTTCAGCGTCTTGGCGACCTTGCCGTCGCGGCGGTTGATCAGGTTCCAGTCGCCGTCGGATTCGACGGCGCGCAGGAACTCGTCCTTGACGGAAATCGAATTGTTGGAGTTCTGGCCGGAGACGGTCAGGTAGGCTTCGGAGTCCCAGTCGGTGTCGTAGGTCTTGAACTCGATGTCGGTGTAGCCCTGGCGGGCGAACTGGATCACCCGCTTGATGTAGTTCTCGGGCACCATCGCCTTCTTGGCGGCCTTGATCTCGCGCTTGAGGGCCGGGTTCCTGGACGGATCGAAGCAGTCGTCATTGTCGGCCTCGCAATTGACGCAGGCCTTCATGACGGCGGTCATGTGCTTCTTGACGGTCTTGGAGCCGGTGACGAGCGCGGCGACCTTCTGCTCCTCGTTTACCTTCCAGTCGATATATTGCTCGATATCGGGATGGTCGATGTCGACGACGACCATCTTGGCGGCGCGGCGCGTGGTGCCGCCCGACTTGATGGCGCCGGCGGCGCGGTCGCCGATCTTCAGGAAGCTCATCAGGCCAGACGACTTGCCGCCGCCCGACAGGCGCTCGCCTTCGCCGCGCAGTTGGCTGAAGTTGGAGCCGGTGCCGGAGCCGTATTTGAACAGGCGGGCCTCGCGCACCCACAGGTCCATGATGCCGCCGTCATTGACGAGATCGTCGCCGACCGACTGGATGAAGCAGGCATGCGGCTGCGGATGCTCGTAGGCGGAGTCCGACTTCTTCAACTTGCCGGTGAAGGGGTCGACATAGAAATGGCCCTGGCCGGGGCCGTCGATGCCATAGGCCCAGTGCAGGCCGGTGTTGAACCACTGCGGCGAATTCGGCGCGACGCGCTGGGTGGCGAGCATGTAGCAGAGCTCGTCGAAATAGCCGCGTGCATCATCCTCGGAATCGAAGTAGCCGCCCTTCCAGCCCCAATAGGTCCATGTGCCGGCGAGGCGGTCGAAGACCTGGCGGGCGTCGGTCTCGGAGCCGAAGCGCTCGGCCTCGGGAAGCTTCGAAAGTTCCTTGTCGTCGGGGACGGAGCGCCACAGCCACGAGGGAACCGAGTTCTCCTCGACCTTTTTCAGACGCGCGGGCACACCCGCCTTGCGGAAATACTTCTGCGCAAGGATATCGGCCGCCACCTGGCTGAACTGCTGCGGGACATCGATATCTTCCAGGCGGAAGACGATGGACCCGTTCGGGTTCCTGATCTCGCTCGTCGCCTTGCGGAAAGCGATCTCGGCGTAGGGTGACTGACCTTCTTTGGTAAACCGGCGTTCGATGCGCATCTCGTTTAACCCTCGTCCCTCTATATATAGTGTGCCTGCCTGTCCGGGCAAAGCCGGTTATCGCGGCACACGAATTCCCAATCGGGCCGCTCGCACGGTCCGTTCCCACTCAGTTGACGCGAAATGTTGCCCTCACGGACACTTTTCCGCATTCAACACGCACTGATAATGATTGCCGCCCGGTTTTCCGGTGACCCGACTCCAAACGGAGTAGCCACTCTATCTTGTGCCAAAGCTGGACGCAAACACTAAATATTGTGTTAACCGCCGCTTATTCACACGATATCCACCTGACGGAAAACCCCCGAACGCGCACACATCTGTCCTGGCTTGCGGAGAGCCGTAAGAGCCCGGCCGCAAGGCCGAAGAAACACCTAATTCCTGAGATTGCCGGCAGGACTTGAACATTCCGGCTGCGCGACTCCTGTCACGGTAGGTTCATAAAAGGCGACTCGGGTGTGCCGGTCAAGGGCTAGGATTCCGGAAATGCGTTAACGCAATATGTTGTGGGTGAGGGTGTGAAAGGCGGGGATAACCGGCCGGCCGCGCTTTGCCCGAAAAACCGGCCTTTCGCGTCGGCGTAACCGTCTGCGGCGGCGCGAAAAAAATGTTGGCTTGCCGCGCCGAACGTCGCCGCCTTAGATGCAGAAAACGGAATTCAGGGCCGGGCGAGGGCGATGAGCGAGGAAGAATCGGTTGTGGACAAGACGAGCGGGTCGGGGCGAGGCGGATCGCGGCTTCCTTCCGTCGCGGCGCTCGTTTTCGCCCAGGCGGCCGTCGCGGGGGCGAGCCTTGTAGTGGAAATCGTCGCGGGGCGGATGCTCGCGCCCTATCTCGGCATGTCTCTCTACACATGGACCTCGGTCATCGCGGTCGTGCTGGCGGGTTTTTCCGTCGGGCACTGGGCGGGCGGGCGAATCGCCGAGGCGGAGCCAAGGCGGGCGCTCCGCTGGACCGCGTGGTCGATGGCCGGCGCGGCGGTGACCGCGGCGGGCGCGACCTTCGTCTTGCGCTGGAGCGCGGCGCCCGTCATCGGCGGCTTTCAGCACCCGATCGCCTCGATCGCGGTGCTGACCATGCTGGCCTTTTTCCCGCCGTCCTTTTTCGCGGGCATTCCGGCGCCGGTACTGGCCCATGTGGCGGTGCTGGCGCAGCCGGGAAGGGCGGGCAGGGCGCTGGGCGCCATGTTCGCCGCCGGCGCGGTCGGCGCGATCGCCGGAACGCTTCTCGCCGGTTTCCTGTTCATCTCATGGCTCGGCTCGACGGGCACGCTCGCCGCCGTGACGGCAATCTACGCGATCCTGGCGATCGGGCTGTTTCTCGCCGCGCGTCGGGCCGGCGGCGCACAGGGCATTCCTGCCGCTTTCGCAGCCACGTTGATCCCGGCGGGGATCGCGGCGCTGGCGCTTTCCCAGCCGGATCCTTGCACGCGCGAGAGTCACTATTTCTGCATCCGCGTCATCGACGTCTCCGAGGGTGCCGGGGAGCCGGCGCGGCTGATGGTGCTCGACCATCTCGGCCACGGCGTCACGGTGCGCGACGCGCCGCAGCGGATGCTGACGCCGCATGCCTCGATGCTGGACGTGCTGGCGCGGGCGCGGACGCGCCAGGATGGCTTTACCGCCTTCTTCATCGGCGGCGGTTCCTACACGATCCCGCGCGCGTGGACGGAAACCGGCGTGAAGGCCGAAATGACGGTCGCCGAGATCGATCCCACGGTCACCGAGACCGCCGCGCGCGACTTCTGGTTCGATCCGGCAACCGTCGATATCCGCCACATGGACGCCCGGCTGGCGCTGACTGCCGATACGGCGCGCTACGACGTGATCGTCGGCGACGCCTTCACCGATATCGCCGTGCCGGCGCACCTGATCACGCGGGAGTTCTTCGCACTGGTCAAAAGCCGGCTGACGCCCGACGGCGTCTATCTGATGAACATCATCGACCACGCCGACGAACTGCGCGCGCTGGCGGCGATCGTCCGCACGCTGCGCGACATATTTCCGGTCGTGGAAATCTGGGCCGAGCCGAACCCGGTCGGCTCCGGCGAACGGCTGGTCTTCATCGTGCTCGCCGGGCAGGCGCCGACCGCCGTCTCCGCGCTGACAGGCCCCGCGCCGGACTTCAACGAGGCGGCGCGGCTGTCGTCCGCGGCGGTCGATGCGCTGGTCGCGCGACTCGACCCGCCGGTGCTGACCGACGACTACGCGCCGATCGACCGGCTGATGGCTCGGTTCGACTGAATTTCTCCGGTCGGCGCGATTTCGCGATGGGGCGCGATACAACCCATGCGTTCTTCCGCTGGAGCCGTGAAACGCCCGGTTTCCGCGTTCGCCGCGGCTGACGGCCGCTGATCCCGGTTATCCGAAAGTCGCAAGTGCGATGAAATTGCTGCCATTTTTTGTGCTTCACCAGTTTTTAACCGGTGAGGGACTGTCCTGAAACGGCACAATCCGGCGATCGCCGACGGGCCATGACCGGCCTTTCTACCTCAACGTGCATGTCTTTCCGAAAATGTGGAGGAATGGTCCGCGGATTCCCTTCTGCGCCGGCCTTTTTCAGTGGGGGCACGCCTGCATATGCTTGCAAGAATCAAGAATCTTTCGCTGACCGCGAAGATCGCAGCTTTCATGATCGCGGTGAACCTCGGCGGCATCGCCGTTCTCGCCGGCTACACGTGGACGACGGAAACGCGCAATTCGATCGCCAGCGCGACCGATAAGTGGACGCGCGACACCGAGCAGTTCGCCTCGATTGCCGCGGGCGGCATCAAGTGGGGCAAGGCGGACGTCGTGCGCGACGCCTATGTGTTGTACCGCGACGACGCCTCGCTGAACATGCTGCAGTTTTTCGCCTTCAACCGCGACGGCAAGATCGTCGACGACTGGACGCGTGACAATCCCGATGCCGCCACAACCGCCGAAGATGTCGCGGCCCTGGTCCAGGCAGCCAGGGACGGCGACAAGGCCAGCAGCGAACTCGGAGGCGGTCTCGCCACCATCGTGGTGCCGTTGCCGAAGAACGCCAATGGCGAATACAGCGGCGCCGTCGCCACCGTGTGGTCGACCGCGCCGATCTACGCGGCAGCCCAAGGGAACGCCGTGATGCTTTTCGCCATCCAGTCTGTTCTGGTTCTTGCTGCCTTCGGCCTCCTGCTGCTCGTCATGCGCCGTCTGATTGGAGCGCCACTCAACGAAATGACGCGCAGCATCGGCCGCATGCAGCAGGGCGACTTCGGCACCGCCGTCCCCTACCAGGAGAAGGGCGACGAGATCGGCGTCGTGGCAAGGGCGCTGGAAACGTTCCGCGGCGAGTTCATCGCCAAGCAGGAAGAAAGCCGGCTGGCCGAGGAACAGCGCCAGGGTTTTGAAGCCGAACGTTCGCAGAATGTCGAGCGCACCGCCGCCGCCGCCGAAAAACAGAAGCAGGCTGTCGACCGGATCGCCGAAGCCCTGGCGGAGTTGGCGGATGGCGATTTCACCGGACGTCTGGACGATCTGGGCCCTGAATTCGGAAGTCTCGTCACAGATTTCAATCGCATGGTGGAAGCCGTTTCGGCGACGCTCGACGACGTGAAGACGGCATCGCACGCGGTCGACAGCGGTTCGGCGGAACTGGCGAATTCCGCCGATACGCTGGCCAATCGGACCGAGCAGACCGCCGCTTCGCTGGAGCAGACCGCCGCAGCACTGCATGAAATGACTTCGACGGTGAAAGCCTCCTCGGAGCGTGCCGAGGAAGCCGGCTCGATGGTCGCCAAGACCCGGCAGGACGCCGCGTCGTCGGCGGCCGTGGTGCGCGAGGCGATGGGTGCGATGGATCGCATCCACCAGTCCTCCTCCAAGATCGGTCAGATCATCGCCGTGATCGACGAGATCGCCTTCCAGACCAACCTGCTTGCGCTCAATGCGGGCGTCGAGGCGGCGCGGGCGGGTGAAGCCGGCGCCGGGTTCGCGGTCGTCGCGCAGGAAGTGCGTGAACTGGCGCAGCGTTCGGCCGCGGCGGCCAAGGAGATCAACGCGCTGATCGCGGAGTCCGGCCGTGAAGTGGCGACCGGCGTGCAACTGGTCAACCAGACCGGCGAAGCGCTGATGTCCATAGAGTCGCAGGTCAACGAGATCACCGGCCGCATCGAGACGATCATCTCGGGTTACCGCGAACAGTCGACGGGGCTCGGAGAGATCAATACGGCTGTCGTTTCCATGGATCAGGCGACGCAGCAGAACGCCGCCATGGTCGAGGAGACGAACGCGGCCTGCCAGGAGCTGCGCGCCCAAGGCAGCCAGTTGAACAAGATCATCGCCCGTTTCCGCATCGACGAATCGGCCAAGGCGGCGCGACCGGCGGAACGTCCGGCGCCCGCCCGCGCGCCAGAGCGGCAGCAGCCCGCGCGCACCAGGGTTCCCCAGGTGCTGGGCAATACCGCGCTCGCAACCACGCCGGGCGAATGGGAAGAATTCTGATCGCCGCAGGCAACAGAATGGCAGCAATCCGAAACCGAGGAGAAAACATGAAACACTCTATCCTGAAATTCGCGCTCGCGGCGTCCGTCGTCGCGCTTGCCATCGTCCCGGCGAGGGCCGACGGCGAACACATCCCGGCCGTGACCGAATACGCCAACGCCAACATCCTGCCGTGGCTGTCGGATGCGGCGGTGATCGGCGCAGTCAAGGCGCAAAATGACGCCAATGCAGCGCTGACGCAGGCCGATGTCGATGCGCTCGACAAGGAATGGCGCGCCGGCGTCGACGGCGGCGACACGAAACTGATCGACACGGTGGTGGGCAACGGCCTGTCCGACTTCCTTCGCGAAAAGCAGCAGGCTTCCAACGGCGTCATCACCGAGATCTTCGTAACCGACGCCAAGGGCCTGAATGTCGGGCAGAGCGACATCACCTCGGACTACTGGCAGGGCGACGAAGGCAAATGGCAAAAGACGTTCGGCACCGGTGACGCGAAGGCGATCTTCGTCGACGAAGCCGAAAAGGACGAGTCGACGCAGATGCTGCAGTCGCAGGTTTCCATGACCGTCGCCGACGAGAGCGGCGCGCCGATCGGCGCGGTCACCGTGGGCATCAATCTGAACGCGCTGTAAGATCGTATTCCGTTTACAGGCGAAGGGCTTCCGCGAAAGCGGGAGCCCTTTCTCTTTGCGCCGGCGCGATGTTCAGCCCGCGTGGTCCTTGGCGATCGGTTCCTGGTAGGTGAAGCCGAGATCCCAGGGGAAATAAATCCAGGTGTCCTGGCTGACCTCGGTGACGAAGGTGTCGACCAGCGGGCGGCCCTTCGGCTTGGCGTAGACGGTGGCGAAATGCGCCTTCGGCAACATCGCGCGCACGAGGCCGGCGGTCTTGCCGGTGTCGGTCAGGTCGTCGATGATCAGGATACCCGCGCCGTCATCGGCGAGGAGGTCGCCATGGACTTCCTTGAGCACCTGGATGTCGCCCTGGGTGGTATAGTCGTGATAGCTCGCCACGCAGACCGTCTCGACGATGCGGATGCCAAGTTCGCGGGCGATGATCGCCGCCGGCACGAGGCCTCCGCGGGTGATGCAGACGATGGCCTTCCAACCGTTGCCGACGCCGGAAATCCGCCAGGCGAGCGCGCGCGCGTCGCGGTGGAACTGGTCCCAGGAGACGGGAAATGCTTTTTCGGGCAGGGACATGCGCGCGGTTCCTTCCGTGGGGCCACAAGGTGGACACGCACATAGCCGGTATGGCCGTTTGCGGCAAGGCGCGCGGGCCCGGGGGCGATGCAGGAAACTGTGGGAATCGGCGGTTCGCGGGCCGCGTCGCCTCAGCGCATCCCGGCTGCCGCCTCGAACTCGGCCTTCAGCGCGTCGGCCTTGTCGCGGGCGCCGAAATCGGCGGATTGGAAGGTCTCGCCGCGATGCGTCGTCACGACGACGCTCCAGGTGTCGGCGCGGCTGTCCCAGTCGATCGCGCGCACGGACACGGAAGCGATGTCGTCGGGAGCGAGCGTGCCCGCGCGGCGGCGCAGGCAATTCGCCCTTTCGCCGACGATCCTGCCGCTGTCGGCAGTCAGCCGCGTGGTCTCGCCGATGATGGCGCTGTACAGGAATCCCATGCCGATCATCGCCGCGCCGGCGGCGATGACGCCGAAGAACAGGGTGGCGAATGTCAGGCTGTGGAAGCTCGGCCACAGGTCCCAGACCGGCAGGATGATCGCGATCAGGCCGGCGATGGCCAGCATCGCACGCTTTACCCGGCTATGGCCGTTGGCGAGTATGACTGCTTTTGCCGATCCGGCCATGGTCCGCCCACCTTCCGACGACGAGATCGGTCCGACCTTCACATCGAAATATTGCGGATTCATAAAGGCTTGCGCCGCGATTTTCCGGAATTGCGGTTAACGCGGATGCAGCCCGGCGATCATTTCGGAGACGGCGGTCTCGGCCTCGCCGAGGCGCGTTTCCTCGGCGACGCGCAGCACGATATCGGTCCAGAACCTGCCGGACTCGTGTTTCGAACAGGAGCCGATGGCGATGTCGGGATATTCGTCCTGGATCCTGGGGAGCGGTTCGCCAATCGTGTCCTCGCCGAACGGGCAGCGGACCGAACGCGCGCCCACCAATTGGCAGGTACACCGTTATTTGGCGGTGGAATTCCGCAGTTCCGACGGCGTGATGCCGTATTGGCGTTTGAACTGGCGGTTGAAGGTCGAGATGTCGAGAAAGCCGAGCGCGAAGGCGAGGTCGCTGATATGGCGCGACCTGCTGCGGCGCGGATCGCTCAGGAACTGGTACGCCTTCTCCAGCCGCTCCGCAGCGACAAACTCGCTGAAGCTCTTTTCCTCCCTTTCGAAGACCATGTGCAGATAGCGCGGCGTGATGCCATGTCGGGCCGCAACTGCGCCGACCGACAGGTCGCGCCGTCCAATGTTCTCCCGAATATCGGCCTTGATCGTCGCGACACGCGCGGCTGCCACGCCGGTCTGCCTGACGTGTTCGGCCGCGTCGCCGCTCGCGCCGATGACCAATGAGGCAAGTTGCTGAAGATGAAGCGCGGCCTGCCTTTGCAGAACGGCATCGGCCAACGGATCGGCGTGCAGCAACCGCCCATAGCTGAACAGGAGGTCGAGGCCCGGCATTCCGTCCTGTATCTCGGCGCAAGGAGCTTCGCCGAGCGAAGGGACGAGATCGCGCAACCGAGCGCGCGAAAACCGGAAGGCAAACGTCTCGGCCGGGCCGTGATAGGCTGTAACGGCTGCCCTTGCCTGCGACATCAGCAGGACCGATCGCGGCCTGATTTCCATTGCCTCTCCTCCCTGAGGCGATACGGTGACGCCACAGGACGGGGCAAAAAGCATGATGTCGTCGCAACCGTCCTCCATCAAGGCGCCCAAGCGCCTGGCGCTGACCTTCGACATCCGGGCAATGCCCCACGACACGTCCTGCACGATCCTGACTTCCGCATCGCACTGCAACGGCGCGTCCGGATCCGTCACCTCGACCTGAATGCGGCGCATGTGGCGGCCGAAATAGTCGAACATCATCGCCATGCGGTCGCGTTCGGGCACATCGTCCAGGGAGAACCGGAACATCGACGGGATTTGGCTGGTCCGATCGGCCGTCATGGCGTCCCGACAACCACAGTGACTGCGAAATTGCGGCTCGCCATTCGCCCACCCCCCAATTTCGATACAGGTTGCCGCCCGAATGCGTGCCGTCCTCCGTGCAGCATTCGAGCCGATGTTCTTACTTAAGGGAAAAGCAGATGCGACAATGGCTTTCAAGCGGAATCGTCGACTTCAGTGACCTGGAAATCCGGATGAGTCCCGCAATGCGCCTAGAGCTTCGCCGAATGCAGATCGCGGCTTCCTTCTGTGCATATTTGCAGCGGTTTCACTGTGGCCGTTGTGCCCCAATGCAGGACTTATCCCGCGCGCCTTCCCTTGCCGCATAGCGCTTCTTCCCACATTGCCGAGACAAAACCCAAGGAGAACATAGTTTGCGCCGATCGCGAGTTTGAAGCGGCTTCTCGTAAGCGAGGGGCCGGAATTGAAGGTGACTTGATGGGTGGATCGGACAAATGCGGATCGCGGAGCGAAGGGCAGTCTCGCCATTGCTTCCGTGCTTTGAAGGCGGCGCTGCTTGCCAGTTGTTCGTTCGGGCAGATGGCGCTGCCGAACGCGGCTGCTGCCGCGGACTGGACCGGAGTGACGGATAGCGACTGGTTCGTCGCCACGAACTGGATCCCCAATGCGGTGCCGACGCTGGCCGACTTCGCGTTCATAGACGCCGGGACGGTTCTCGTCACCAACAGCGGGGCGCAGGCCCAGCAACTTTTCCTCGGTAGTTCGGCGAGCGGCGAGCTGCACATCTTTGCCGGCGGCACGCTCGCCATCGGCTCGATCGGCTCGGCGGGCGCGCTTGCGGGCGGCAGCGGCGTCATAACGATCGACGGAGCCGGCTCGAGCATGACTGTCGGCAGCAGTTTCGTATTCGGCGACTTCGGCCGGGGCGACCTGGGTATTACCAATGGCGGCCTTTTCCGGACGACGGGCGCCGATGGACGGGTCTATGTCGGCAACGGCAGCACGGGTTCAAGCCTGATCACCCTCGCCGGCTCCGGAAGTGCGCTGGAGACAGCCGGCGGTCTTTACTTCGGGGTTGCCGGGAGCGCCGAGATGATCGTGTCCGGCGGCGCGCAGGTTTTGACGAACTGGAACTACGTGACAAGCGAGGGCTTCGTGCTGGGGCAGGCCAGCGGCGGATACGGCCATGCAACCTTCATCGAAGAGGGCACGACCCTTGCAGTCATGGACGATCTCATCGTCGGCGGCGCAGGCACGGGCTTTCTCTACCTTCTTGACGGCGCCGACGCATCGGTGTCCGGCCCGCTGAGCGTCGGCCAGGCCGCCAGCGGCAACGGATCGCTTGCCGTGCAAGGCGCCGGATCGACGATGTCGGTCGTCGGACGGATCCGTATCGGAGAGAATGGCAGCGGCGATCTGGTCGTTTCCGATGGAGGCAGCCTCGTCAGCGACGACTATGTCTTCATTGGCGGGAATGGCGGGTCCGTCGGCAATGCCACCCTGACGGGCGCCGGCTCGAACTGGACATCGAACGGCGCCGGATTCTTTGTTGGCGACGGCGGCGCCGGCACGCTTGCGATATCCGATGGCGCTTCCCTGCAGCACAGCGACATCGCCGTCCTGGGCGTCAGCGCAGGCGCGGCGGGCACGGTCACGGTGACCGGCAGCGGCTCGATCTGGTCGAATACCGGCGCGTTGACGCTGGGCGAGGATGGCGACGGCACGCTGACGATCGCCGAAGGCGGCAGCGTCGCGGCAAACGCGGGACTGGTCATCGCCCAGAATGCCGGATCGACCGGAACGCTCGATATCGGCGCGGCCTCCGGCGGAACAGCGGTCGCGCCTGGCGCGCTGTCGGCTCCGTCGATCGCCTTCGGGGCCGGCGCCGGCGTCATCACATTCAACCATACCGGCACGAATTACGGCCTCGGTGCCGATATTTCGGGGTTGGGGGCGATCAATCAGGTGGCTGGCGTCACGGAGCTGACGGGCAATTCATCCGGTTTCACGGGCATGACCACGGTCACCGGCGGCAGCCTGTATGTGAACGGCAATCTCGGCGGCGTCATCAATGTGGCGAGCGGAACCCTTGGCGGCTCGGGCACGGCAAATCACGTTTCGCTCGGCACCGGCGGCACTTTTGCGCCGGGCAATTCCATCGGCACGTTGACCGTGACGACCGCTACGTTCAATCCTGGTTCCATCTACGAGGTGGAAGTCGATTCCGGCGGCGGCAGCGATCTCGTCAGCGCCACCGGCACAGTGACCATCAACGGCGGCACCGTGAATGTGGCGCCTTTTCCCGATTACGCGCTCGGCACCGTCTATACGATCGTCAGTGCCGCGGGCGGCGTTTCGAGCACGTTCGATGACGCCACATTTGCGGGCGGCTCGATCTTCGTCACACCGACGCTCACTTATGACGCCAACAACGTCTATCTCTCCCTGTCGCAAACGGCGACATTCGTTTCCGTCGCCCTGACACCGAACCAGAAGGCGACCGCGGCGGGCGTGGAGAGCGTCGGCGCGGGAAATTCCGTTTACGATGCCGTCCTGGGTATCGGCGGCGCCGATGCGGCGCGCGCCGCTTATGACGCGCTGTCCGGCGAAATCCACGGCTCCGTTCGCACGGGGCTGATCGAGGGCAGCCGGTTCTTGCGTGACGCGGCCAGCGAGCGAATCCGCATGGCTTTCGACGGCGAGGCCTCCGGTAGCGTTCCGCTGCTCGCCTATGGCGACGACGGCGACACGGGCATCACGGTGAGTGCACGTCCGGGCCCGGCCTGGTGGGGCACGGTCTTCGGCGCGGCAGGCAAGTGGAACAGCGACGGCAATGCCGGTGCCCTGAACCGGGGCGAGGGCGGATTCGTGATCGGCGCCGACGGTGGGTTCTCCGACACGGTCCGCCTTGGCGTTCTGGCAGAATACAGCCATTCCGGCCTGAATGCCGACAGCCGTGCTTCGTCCGCCACAACGGACAGCTACCGGCTCGGCTTTTACGGCGGGGCGAAGACGGGCAGCGTCTCGTTGCGTTTCGGCGGCAGCATCGGCTGGCACCAGATCGCGACCAGCCGCCTTCCGGCTTTCGCCGGATTTTCCGAGACGCTTACGGCCGGCTATTCAGCGGTGAGCGGCCAGGTGTTCGGCGAAGTCTCCCATGCGTTCGAGGCGGGGCATATCCGCTACGAACCCTATGCCGGCATCGCGCATGTGCGTCTGTCGACGGACGGCTTTGCCGAGAGTGGCGGCGACGCGGCGCTGACCGGCACGGACGCGACCACGAATGCAACTTTCGCCACTCTCGGCATTCGCGGCGAGCGGGATGCCGCGTTCGGCGGCACGCAGGCCAAGGTCACGGGCGGCATCGGCTGGCGGCATGCCCTTTCCGGCACCGCGCCTACCACCCAGATGGCGTTCGGCAGCGGCAACAGCTTCGCGATCGCAGGCGTACCCGTCGCCGCCGACTTGCTGATGCTTGAACTGGGCGCCCGTTTCGCGCTCGGCCCGGACGCCGCGCTCGACCTCGGCTATTCGGGGCAGATCGGAATGGATGCGCACGATCACAGCTTCTCGGCCAATTACACCCGCCATTTTTGACTTGGGCGACGACTGCCGCCGGGCAAGCGTTCCGGTTTGCCGGGACCGGCAGTTGTCCACCCATCTCAAGATGACAAGACCAGGCACGGCTTTCACACCAGGGCTTGCAAATTCATAGAAACCTGCGTGCCGGGTTCTCTTGAAATAGCCGCGAAAGATCGGCCGGTCAGGTTTTCAGCC
>JBAQHA010000381.1:0-4662 GCA_049288075.1 Oricola sp. | reverse complement strand
GTTCGGCGTCGCCCTGCTCGGCGGCGCGGCCGCTTCCCTCGGCGCGCTTGCCGCGCGCCCGGCGTCCGGCGTGCCGTCCGCTCCCCTCGACGCCTCCTACGCGGAGGAATGCGGCGATTGCCATGCTCCGTTCCATCCGAGCCTCTTGCCGGAAGAGGCCTGGCGCGGCCTGTTCGCCGGTCTCGATGATCATTTCGGCGAGAACGCCTCGCTGCCGGCCGAAACCGTCGCGGCCCTCGAAGCCTATGTGACGGCGAACGCCGCGGAGAGTTTCGACACGCTTCCGGCCAACGTCTTCCGCCGCTCCGGCGCGCAGGAGCCCTACCGGATCACGGCGTCGCCGTTCTGGAAGCGCACCCATGCCGAAATCGACGACGCCGTGTTCCGGTCGCCCGCCGTCGCCTCGCGTGCCAACTGCGCCGCCTGCCATGGCGACGCGGTGACCGGCCGCTTCGATCCCAGACGCATCTCGATACCCAAGGAGACGACACGATGATCCACCCCCACACCCTCTTCCTCGCCGCCGCGGCCCTTGCGCTTGTCGCCGTCCCGGCCGGCGCCGGCCCGCGCGACGATATCCTTGCCGGCTACGCCGCCCAGGCCGGCGTCAAGACCTTCGATCCTGCGGCGGGCGAAGCCTTTTTCCGCGCCACGCATTCCGGCGGCAACCCCGACACGCCGACCTGCACGGCCTGCCACTCCGACGATCCGAAGAATGCCGGCCGCACCAGCGTCGGCAAGCCGATCGATCCGATGGCGGTCTCCGCCAATCCGGAACGCTTCACCGACCCGGCCAAGGTCGAGAAGTGGTTCACGCGCAATTGCTCGACCGTGCTCGGCCGTGAATGCACCCCGATGGAAAAGGGCGACGTGATCGCCTGGCTCTCCTCGCTCTGACGATGAAAGGAACTTCGATGACAAGATTCCCATACGCGCCGCGTCTTGCCGCGCTTTCGCTGGCGATCGCCACGGCCCTCTCCGGTTCGCCCGCCTTTGCGGATGACGACGAGGGCGAAAATTTCGGCGCCGTCACCGATCCGGTCGTCAAGCAGGAATGCTCGGCCTGCCACATGGCCTTTTCGCCCGCCATGCTGCCGGCGAAATCCTGGGAGGCGATCACCGGCAACCTCGCCGATCATTACGGCGACAACGCGAGCCTCGACGCCGCCACGACGGCCGCCGTCAGGGATTGGCTCGTCGCCAATGCCTCCCAGCCGAACCGCTGGATGGTCAACGCCGCCGACGGCGGCGACACGCCGATGCGCATCACCGAGACGGCCTGGTGGGTCAGCGTCCACGACCACGAAGTCAGGCCCTCGCGCTTCACCGACCCGAAGGTCGGCTCTAAGGCCAATTGCACCGCCTGCCATCGCGGCGCCGAGCAGGGCTATTTCGAAGACGATTGACCGGATTCCCTCGCCCGGTCGATCCCTGGCGCGCCGGCGAGCGTCTCCGCCGGCGCGCCTTTTTCGTCAACGGAATGGTAAGGTCTCCCCGCCACGCTTGGTCCCGATTCACCGCAACCGGGAACCGACATGGCGAAGCGCCAACCGAGACACTCTCCTTCCCCGTCCGGCGGATCGCCCCGTCGCCGTCGCGGCGATCGCGGCGGCTTGCGCGCCTTTGTCATGGTTGCGGCCTTCGCGGTCATTGGCGCCGGTGCGGTGCTTCTGTACCGGCAGACCGGAGGAATCGAGCTCGTCAGGCTTTCCGGCCTCGTCGATCCGACGGTCACCAGCGCCTATGCGCCACCCGCTCAACCGGATTTCCGCGCCACTGTCGCGCCGCGCGCGATGCCGCTCTGCGGCTCCGGCCGGCGCGCCGATTGCGTCGTCGACGGCGACACGCTGTGGCTCGAAGGCGAGAAGATCCGCATTGTCAACATCGATGCGCCCGAGGTGAAGGGCCGCTGCGGCGCCGAGACGGCGCGCGCGGCGGACGCGACCCGCGCACTCGCCCGCATGGTCTCGAACCGGCCGATCCGCGTGCAAAGGCAGGGCGAGGATCGCTACGGCCGCACGCTCGCCGCCGTCTCGACGCCCGACGGCGATGTCGGCGCGGCGCTGGTGCGCGGGCGTCACGCCGTGATCTGGCGCGGCCGCAAGGAGCCCGCCGGGACCTGGTGCGGCGGATAGCCTGCTAGTGCAGCACGAATTCCCCGTCGACGCGGCGGAATTCGCCTGGCCGGATCAGCTTCTGGTGCGTGTAGCGCACCGAGTGAAGCGGACCGTCGAGATTCTCCTTCCAGTAGTCGAGGAAGCCGTACATCTGCGGGAATTCCGGAGCCAGGTCGTAGTCCTGCCAGATGAAGCTCTGCAGGATATCGAGATGGTCGGGCATCCGGTAAAGGATATGGGCCGTCGTCAACCCGTATCCCTCCAGTTGCAGTTCGAATGTGCTCTTGGTTTGCATCGGTGCTCCTTTTTAAGGTCTGGCACCTGTAGAATCCTACGAAAAGAAATGATTCTGTCAACAATATCAATCTGTTGGCAGCAATAGGCGGGGAGTGCTGATTCCGGGCTACAGCGCGTAATCCTGCCCGTAGCCGGGCATTTCCACATCGGTGTTCGTCAGCCTTGCCGCGAAGCGCTTCATCGTGTCGGCCTCGCCATGCACCAGATAGGTGGTCTTCGCCCCGGTTCTTGCGTGCCATGCGATCAATTCCGCCTGGTCGGCATGCGCGGAAAAGCCATTGATCGTGTGGATACGGGCGCGTACCGGGATGTCGTCGCCAAACAGCTTCACATGGCTCGCCCCGTCGATGATGATGCGCGCCAGCGTGCCCTCCGCCGCAAAGCCGACGAAGATCACGCTGCAATCGGGATGGGCGAGATTGTGCCGCAGGTGATGGCGCACGCGTCCGCCGGTGCACATGCCCGATCCCGCCATGATTAGTGCGCCGGAGCGTATCGTGTTTAGCCTCATCGATTCTGACACGTCGCGCGTGAAATGCAGGTCCGGCAGCGCGAACGGGTCGTCGCCCCTGCCTAGGCGCCGCGCGACATCGGGCCGGAGTGCGTCCGTGTGTCGCTTGAAGATTTGCGTCGCGGAGATCGCCATCGGCGAATCGAGGAACATGTGCAGCGTCTCGGGAATGCGTCCCCGCGCGACGCCTTCGTGCAGGTAGAACAGGAGCTCCTGTGTCCGCTCCAGCGCGAAAGTCGGGATGATCACATTGCCGCCGCGTTTATGCGCGTCGGTGATCGCGGCGTAGAGCTCGTCGACGGACTCGGCCAGCCCGCGGTGGTTTCGGTCGCCATAGGTCGTTTCCATGACGACGACGTCGACGTCCGGCGGCACTTCCGGATCGCGCAGCAGCGGCCGGCCGGAATTGCCGATGTCGCCGGAAAACAGCACGCGCCGGTGCTCCTCTCCCTCGGTCAGTTCCAGCAGTACGCTGGCTGAGCCGAGAATATGGCCGGCGTCGAAGAAGGTGGCGGTGATCCCCTGCGCCAGCTGGATCGGCCGGTGATACTGTGCCGTGCGGCCGAAACAGTCGAAACTGTTGAGCGCGTCGAGCTCGTCGTAGAGCGGGCCTTCCACCTTGCGGCCATGCGCCTTGCGCGCCCGCCGCTTCGCCTCTTCCTCGTGCAGATGCGCGGAATCGAGAAGCACGAGCCGCGCCAGTTCGCGCGTTGCCGCCGTGGTGATGATCTCGCCGGAAAAGCCGCGCTTCGCCAGTAGCGGAATGCGCCCGCAATGGTCGAGATGCGCATGCGTCAGCAAGAGTATGTCGATGTCCCTCGGCTCGAAGCCGAACGGCCCGGCATTGTCCTCGTGGATTTCGTGCCCGCCCTGGAACAGCCCGCAATCGATCAGGATACGCTTGTTGCCGCAGGTGACGAGATGGCATGAGCCGGTGACGCTGCGGTCGGCGCCGTGAAAGGACAGATGCACGTCTTGTTCCTCCGAATGGGCCCGACCCTAGGCAGTCAGCGGCCGCCCGGCAAGCCGGTACCAGTGCTGGATGTCGTCCCAGATTTCCTGCGCTGTCTCGGCGAACCAGAACAGGTCGCGGTCTTCCGGTTCGATCGTGCCTTCCTCGATCAGGAAGTCGAGGTCGAACACCCGTCGCCAATACGCTTCGCCGACCAGAACCACCGGCACTGGCGCGATCTTGCGCGTCTGGATCAGCGTCAGCGTCTCGAACAGTTCGTCCATCGTGCCGTAGCCGCCCGGAAAGACCACCAGCGCCCGCGCCCGCATCACGAAATGCAGTTTGCGCATGGCGAAATAGTGGAACTGGAAGCACAGGTCCGGCGTGATGTAGGGGTTCGGGAACTGCTCGTGCGGCAGCGTGATGTTGAGCCCGACCGAGCGAGCGCCGGTGTCCCAGGCGCCCCGGTTCGCCGCCTCCATGATGCCCGGCCCGCCGCCGGTGACGACGACCAGCCGGTTGCCCTCCGGCCCTTCCGCCTCGCCGACCAGCCTGCCGAGGTCGCGCGCTATCTCGTAGTAGCGGCTTTTTGCGACGATCCGCTCGGCGATGGCGCGCCGGTGTGTCAGGTCCGCGTTGCCGGGATCGCGGGCAAGCGCCGCCTCGGCCTCCGCCAGCCGCCGCCGCGCCGTCGCCGGCTCCGGAATGCGCGTCGAGCCGAACACCACGATCGAACGCACGATGCCGTGTTTCTCCAGCAGCAGTTCCGCCTTCAGGTAATCGAG
>JBAQHA010000380.1:0-5299 GCA_049288075.1 Oricola sp. | reverse complement strand
GTCACGTTCGAGGCGCATGAGATCGATGAGGAAGCGTTTGGCTACAATCTCATCAACCGCTCGCTCAATGCGGCGCTGCACGGCCTGATCGAGAAGGCGCCGGAGATCCGTTGCGTCGATTCGATGGCAAGCTCAGCATCCTTCGGGCCGGATCGTGCGACAATCGTATTGGCGAATGGCGAAACCGTGCAGGCGAAGCTCGCGATCGCCGCCGACGGCGTCAAATCGCTGCTGCGCGAGGCGGCCGGGATCGGAACCCGCAAGTGGGGCTATCCGCAGACCGCGGTCGTGCTGAATTTCGACCATGCCCGGGACCACAACTTCACTTCGACCGAGTTCCACATGGAAACAGGGCCTTTCGCCCAGGTCCCGATGCGCGGAAGGCGCTCGAGCCTCGTCTGGGTCGTCCAGCCGGCCGAGGCCGAGCGGATCGCGAGCCTGGACGGGGATACGCTGGCCGGCATGATCGAGCGCCGCATGCAGTCGATGCTTGGCAAGGTCTCGAACGTTTCGAAGCCGCAATGCTGGCCGCTTTCCGGCATGATCGCACACCGTTTCGCCGCCGAACGCCTGATGTTGGCCGGCCAGACCGCGCATATCTTCCCGCCGATCGGTGCGCAGGGGTTGAATCTTTCGATGCGCGACATCGCCGATATCGGCAGGTGCCTCGCAAGTGCCGGCAGCGATCCCGGCGCACCCGGCGTCACGGCGCGTTACGACCGCATTCGTCGCACAGATGTGGCGACGCGCACGGGGACCGTAGACCTGCTCAACCGCTCGCTGCTGACCGGGTTCCTTCCCGTTCAGATCGCGCGCGCCGCCGGCCTCGGCCTCCTCGCGGCGATCCCGCCGATCCGTAATATCGTCATGCGCGAAGGCATGGCGCCGGGTGCAGGCCTGCGCTCGATCTTCGCGCGGCGCGAAGTGATCAGGGAAACAGATCGGCCGGAAGCAGGCCGTTCGTCATAGCGTAGAGCAAGGCGGTCACCGTGAGGACCGATGCAGTCGTCGTGATTAGGACGGACGCGGACGCGCGCTCGACCCATACGCCGTATTGCTGGGCAATGACGAATACATTGGTCGCCGTCGGCAAGGCGGCGAGCAACACGCCCGAATAGACCCAGATCGGCGGAAAATTGCCGATCCAGCTCAAGAGCAGATAGACGATCACCGGGTGGATCGCGAGCTTGATCGCAACGATGAACGCCATGTCGGACGGCACGCGCTTCAGCGGCCGGAGCGCCAGCGTCACGCCCATCGCGAACAAGGCGCAGGGCGCAGCCGCGTTGGCGAGGTAGTTGAGCAAAGTCTGGACCGGCGCGGGCGGGTGGAAAGACAGCGCCGCTGCGCCGACGCCAACGATCGTCGCCAGGATGAACGGATGCAGGAAGACGCGCCTCGCGACGCCGAGGGCCAGATGCATCGGCGTCTCGTGCGTGCCGTCACGGCCGGACAGCGCCATCATCAGCGGCGCCATGACGAAATGCAGCGTATTGTCGAAGCAGAACACCAGAGCGACAGGCACGACGGCTTCCTCACCGAAGGCGAGCAATGCGAGGCCGGGGCCCATGTAGCCGATATTGCCGTAGGCGGCGGCAAGGCCCTTGACGGTGCTTTCGGCGACATCGCCACGAGAGCGAATCGCTGCGATCACGAACATCAACGAGAACACGACGTAAGTGCCGAATGTCGTGCCGACGACGAAACGCCATTGCGCGAGCTGTTCGACCGGCGTGCGCGACAGCAGATTGAAAAACAGCGCCGGCAGGGCGACATAGACGATGAAGATGTTCATCCAGCCGAGCGCGTCGAGCGGCAGGCGTTTCACCTTGGCGGTGATGAAGCCAAGCAGGATCAGGCCGAAAAACGGCAACACGAGCCCGATCACATTCGCCATGGAGTCTCTTCCTATCAGTCGAGGATTTCAGCACCTATTGGCCGGGTCATGCCCGGTCAAGCCGCAACTTGGCAAATCTCGGAACCTTGAAATTGTCGCTGCGCTGTCACACATCTGGGACATGGAAAAGCTTCAAGCCAAAACAGTGATAGCGCGCTACGCCATCGGCGACGTCGTGCGGCACCGCCTCTATCCCTTCCGCGGCGTGGTTTTTGACGTCGACCCGGAATTCGCCAATACCGAGGAATGGTACGAATCCATTCCGGAAGAACTGCGCCCGCGCCGCGACCAGCCCTTCTATCACCTCTTCGCCGAGAATGCGGAGACGGAATACGTTGCCTATGTCTCGGAGCAGAACCTGCTTCCCGACGAAAGCGGCGAACCCGTCCGTCATCCACAGGTGCCCGAAGTGTTCGAATGGGTTTCCGACTCGCGCCGATATGCGATGCGTCCGGGCCACGAGCACTGAAGCTCAGTTCGGAGCCGTCTGCTTCATGTCAGCGACCTGGGCGATCGTGTCCGCAATCGTCTCGGGATCTTGCGCACCCATCACCGCATATTTGCCGTCGATGATGAAACAGGGGACGCCGCGGACGCCCATTTGCTGGGCGAGAGCGATTTCCTGACGCACTTCATCCTTGTCGGAATCCGTTGCCAGCAACGCCTCGACAACTGTCGCATCCATCCCGCATTCGCGGGCGACCTCGATGAGTACGGCATGGTCGCCGATATTGGTCCTTTCGAGAAAGTATAGCGAAAACAACCGGCTGACGACCGCGTCCTGAACCTCCGGGCCGCCATTCTGCGCCCAGCGGATCAGGCGGTGCGCGTCGAGCGTGTTCGGCGAGACGCCGATCGCTTCGAAACGAAAGGGAATGCCCTCCATCTCGCCCGCCGCCTCGACGTTGCGGTAGAGTTCCCTCGCCCGTTCGATGCCTCCGAATTTCTCCGATAGGTAGGCGTCGCGGTCCTTGCCGCCGGGCGGTAACGTCGGATCGAGCTGGAACGGTCGCCAGTTGATCTGCACATCGATCTCGGGATCGACAACGGCGAGCGCCTTCTCCAGGCGCTTCTTGCCGATGAAGCACCACGGGCACATTACGTCCGAGACGACGTCAATGCGGATCTCGGTCATTTCTCCGACCACCAGACCGGCAACTGATAACCGTAGAGCGGTGTTTTCTCTGGGAACTTCAGATGATCCCGGTAGGCGACCCAGGTTTCGCGGAGATGATAGAGCGGGATCACATAATGACCCGAGATCAGTATGCGGTCGAGCGCGCGCACCGCGGCGGCGAAATCCTCGCGCTCGCGGGCGTTCAGCATCGCTGAGATCATCGCGTCGATCGCCGGATCGGCAACGCCCGCATAATTGAACGTGCCATCCGCGTCACGCGACGCCGATCCCCAGCGCCCCGTCTGCTCGACGCCCGGCGAAAGCGACGCGGAAAGCGTCGCGGCGGTCATGTCGTAATCCCAGACCTGTCGGCGCGACTGGAATTGCGCGTCGTCCACCGTGCGCACCGAGACGGCGATGCCGAGCGGCTCGGCGGTTCGCTGATACGCGAGCGCCATCTTCTCCTCGTCGAGATTAGACGTCATGATCTCGAAGGAGAGCTGCTCGCCGTCCTTCATCATCTTGCCGTCCTGGACCGTGAAACCGGCAGCCTCGAACTTCTGCAGCGCGGCGCGCAGGATCGACCGGTCACGGCCTGAGCCATCGGTTTTCGGCTCGCGATAGGTGCCGTCCATCACTTCCGGCAGGACGGCGTTCGGGAATGGCGCCAGCAGCGTCTTCTCGCGCGCGTCGGCGGGACGCCCGATCGCCGACAATTCGGCCGAATTCTGCCAGAAGGATTCCGTGCGCGAATAGCGCCCGCTGAACAGGTTCCTGTTGACCCATTCGAAGTCGAACAGCATCGAAAGCGCCTCGCGCACCTTCGGGTCCGCGAATTTCTCGCGGCGCGTGTTGAAGAAGAAGCCGAGCATGTTACTGGGCAGATCCGACACGAAGGTTGCCTTCCTGACCTGGCCTTCCGTCACCGCCGGGAAATCGTAGGCAGTCTCCCATTTGACCGGATCGCCCTCCGGATAAAAATCGAAGACCCCCTTCTTGAACGCCTCGAACAGCGCCGTCTGGTCGCGGAAATACTCCACCGTTACCGTGTCGTAATTGTCGAAGCCTCGCTTCGACGGCAGGTCCTTGGCCCAATAGTCGGGATTGCGCCTGTAGACGATGCGCGTGCCGGGCTCGACCTTGTCGACGAGATAAGGCCCGCTGCCGACGATCGGCGTCAGCGTCGACTGGTCGAAAGTTTCCACATTGGTGGCATGTTTCGGCAGGATCGGCGTCAGCGCTATGATCAGCGGGTATTCCCGGTCTGCCTTCTCGTTGAAGGTAAACTTCACCTTCAGTTCGCCGGTCTTTTCGATCCTGGCGATCTTGTCCATGCGACTGCTGTAGGGCGGCCGGCCTTTTTCGGCGAAAATCTGGTAGGTGAATATCACGTCCTCGGGCGTGATCGGCTCGCCGTCCGACCATTTCGCCTTCGGGTTGATGGAAAACTCCGCCCATGTGCGGTCGGTGTCGGTCTCGATCGTCTCGGCGATCAGGCCGTACATCGTGAACGGCTCGTCGCGCGAGCGCTGCATCAGCGATTCATACAGGAAGTTGCCATATTCGGGATCGACCACGCCGCGCGCCGTCGTGCGCATCGAGGCGAGGATGAAGGGATTGAGATTGTCGAACGTGCCGCGCACGCCATAGGTAACAGAGCCGCCCTTCGGCGCGTCGGGATTGGCGTAGGGGAAATGCGCATAATCGGCGGGCAATGCCGGCATGCCATGCATCGCTATCCCGTACATCGGCTCCGCCGCCACATTGGACATTGCCGCGGCCGCGGCGACCGCCGCGATCCCGAACCAGCGTCCGATCCGATAACCCATGTCGTTCCTCCATGCTGTCGCCAGGCGCAGAATCGAAACCTATCACGGGATTCGGCGGAATTCAGCACTGGCGGGAAAATCGACGCAATCACCACGCGGGACTGGAATTGCGTCAAGACCCTGTGTATCAAGCCGCGCGAAACCTCTCGTCATGGTGTAGCCGCAATTGACCATCACCGGTTCGCCCGACAATTCACTGCAGTTAAGTAAAAGGATGCAGCTTCATGCGCGCCACTTTCAATAAAACGGTTGCCTTTCTGATGTCCGCCGGCATTGCCTCGATCGGCGTCGCATCGTCTGCCATGGCGCAGCAGGCCGCCCCGCAGATCCCGCAGGGCTGGTTCAAGGTCTGCAGCAAGCAGGAAGACAATGACATCTGCAACGTCCAGAACATTCGCACCGCGAATACCGGGCAATTGCTCACTGCAGTCAACCTGATCCAGATCACCGGCAAGG
>JBAQHA010000379.1:0-6353 GCA_049288075.1 Oricola sp. | reverse complement strand
GCGCGGCGGCGCGGCCTTCCGGCGACGCGGCAGGGTCCGGCCGCGCCGTTTCCCGTCTATGTCGGCGACGCGCCCGAAGTCGCGCCCGATCCGGACGGCCCGGTCGTCGGCGACGGCCGTCATATGCGCCACTGAAGCGCCGCCGTTCAGTCCTTGCGCACCACCTCCACCGGCGTGCGCATGATGATTTCCCGGTGCGGGAACGGGATGGCGATGCCTGCTTCCTTGAAGGCGTCCCACAACGCCAGCAGAACCTGGCCGCGGATATTGGTGAGCCCGTTCTGCGGATCGGCGATCCAGAACCGCAGTTTGAAATCCAGCGACGACGAACCGAAAGCCGTCATCCAGCAGACCGGTTTCCTGACGTCGACAACACGCTCGACCGATTGCGCCGCCGCAATGGCGATGCGCGTCACCTCGTGCGGATCGCTGTCGTAGGACACGCCGAAATCGACGTCGAGCCGGATGAAGTTGTCGGAAAACGACCAGTTGACCACCTGCTGCGTGATCAGGTCCTCGTTGGGGATCAGGTATTCGCGCCCGTCGCGGGTGACGACCGAGACGAAGCGGGCGCGCAACTCGCGGATCCAGCCGAACGTGTCGCCGAGCTCGATCGTGTCGCCCGGCTTGATCGACTTGTCGGCAAGGATGATCACGCCCGAGATGAAGTTCGAGACCACCTTCTGCAGGCCGAATCCGATGCCGACGCCGACCGCGCCGGAGAAGATCGTCAGCGCGGTGAGATCGACGCCGATGGCGTTGAGAGCAATGACGCCGGCGAGCACTGTCAGGCCGATGCGCACGACCTTGCCCGCCAGCACCTTGAAGGAGGGCGACAGTTCGGTGTTCGCCGATATCCGGTTGTCGATGAAACTGCCGGCCAGATGCGCGCCCCACAAGAGGACGGCGAGGATCGCGATTGCCTTGACGATGAACAGCGCCGACAGCCGGTAGTCGCCGAGATAGACGGCGACGCTGTCGAGCGCGGCTTCCGCGTCGTCGCGGACGCCGAGCACGCCTGTCGCGATATAGACGAATACGCAGAGCGCGACGAAGCGCGCCAGCGCCCGGCTGCGGATGATGCGGGTAAACACCGATGCCGCCAGCCATGTGAAGCCGAGCACCAGCGCCAGCGACAGCATGAAACTGCGGCTCGGCCATGTCGTCTCGAGGATCACCTGCCGGGCAATCGCCACGAAGACCAGGAACATCACCCATTCGGTGCGCCGCATGAAGGCGATGACGACGCGCAGTAACCCGGGATTGCCCTTGATGCGGCGCGCGCGCTCTTCAAGCGCCGGTTCGATCCGCAATGACAGCAGGTAGGCAACCCCGAAACAGGCGGCGATGATCAGCAGTTGGTAGAGCGTCCAGGGCTGGGCGACATAGCCTCCGACCCAATGGACGAAGTCCATCAGCCACTTGCCCCACTCGGTGACGTCGAAGGATCGCATGCGGCGAGAATAGAACCATTCCCGCCGAATATGAAACGGAAGCTTAGCGCTCGGCGAGCGCCGGTTCGCCGCGCTTCTCGCGGATCAGGTTGATGAAGCGGCGGAACAGGTAGTGGCTGTCCTGCGGTCCGGGCGAGGCTTCCGGGTGGTGCTGCACCGAGAACACCGGTTTGCCGTCGACGGCGAGGCCGCAATTCGAACCGTCGAACAGCGACACATGGGTCTCGGTGACGCCCTTCGGCAGCGTCTTTGCGTCCACGGCGAACCCGTGGTTCATCGACACGATCTCCATCTTGCCGGTCGTATGGTCCTTGACCGGGTGGTTCGCGCCGTGATGGCCCTGGTGCATCTTCATGGTCTTCGCGCCGAGCGCCAGCGCCAGCATCTGGTGGCCGAGGCAGATGCCGAAAATCGGAATGCCGGTTTCCAGCAGTTTTTGGATCGTCGGCACGGCGTATTCGCCGGTCGCCGCCGGGTCGCCCGGGCCGTTCGACAGGAAGATCCCGTCCGGCTTCAGCGCCAGCACGTCCTCGGCCGTCGATTTCGCGGGCAGCACCGTCACCTTCGCGCCGAGACCCGAGAGCAACCGCAGGATGTTGCGTTTGACGCCGTAGTCCAGCGCGACGATGTGTATGTCGCTGTCGAGCGCCTTGTGCTCGCCATAGCCCTCGTCCCAGACCCACGGCGTCTCGCACCAGGTCGAGGACTGGCCGGATGTCACTTCCTTGGCGAGGTCGAGCCCGACGAGGCCGCCCCACGCCATGGCTCGCGCCTTCAGGGCCTCGACGTCGAAATTGCCGTTCGGATCGTGCGCGATGACGGCGTTCGGCGCGCCGTGTTCGCGGATATGGGCGGTCAGCGCGCGCGTGTCGATGCCCGACAGCGCGATGACGCCGCGCGCCTTGAGCCAGGCGTCGAGATGCCCGGCGGCGCGGTAGTTCGACGGATCGGTGATGTCGGCCTTGAAGATCGCGCCGACCGCGCCGGCGCGGCGCGCCGGCGTCAGGTCTTCCAGGTCCTCGTCATTGGTGCCGATATTGCCGATATGCGGGAAGGTGAAGGCGACGATCTGGCCGGCATAGGACGGGTCGGTCAGGATCTCCTGGTAGCCGGTGATTGCGGTATTGAAGCAGACTTCCGCTTCGATCGCGCCGGTCGCGCCGAACCCTTTTCCCTTCAGAACCGTTCCATCGGCGAGCACGAGCAGGGCGGTCGGCTTGTCCACGGTCCATGCGCCGCCCGTGTTTGAGGTTTCGATGGTTGTCGATTCGGTCATGACGGGTCCCGGAAGTGTGATTGCGCGCGATCTTGCCGAGGCGGGCCTGTATCACCATATGTTGCGCCTGGAAACACCGCGCTCGCACTATGAAAATCATGCTGCGGTTGCGAACTGGAGTTCGCTGCGGTTTATGGCTTTTTTATGATTCACACGTGGTCACTTATTCCCTGTGGATGAAAAAAGTGAAACATATCAACAAGTTAACGATGTGTCCGGCTCTTGCGTTGCGCTTTGAACGGCGCTATGTTCCGTCGACCATCGAGGAGTGCAAAGATGCGCGATGCGATTCAAGCTGCGCTTAAAGATGCTCAAAAATCACAGGATAAATGTCGCGTATCCACCCTCCGCCTGATTTGCGCGGCGGTGAAGGATCGTGACATCGCCAACCGATCGTCCGGCAAGGACCCGGTTTCCGACGAGGAAATCGGCGAAATCCTGACCAAGATGATCAAGCAGCGCCGCGAATCCGCCGAGACTTACGAGCAGGCGGGCCGGCTGGAACTCGCCGATCAGGAACGCCAGGAATCCACGGTGATCCTCGAATTCCTGCCCAAGCAGATGTGCGAGGAAGAGGTCGAGAAGGCCTGCGAGACCGTCATCAAGGAAACCGGCGCGGAAGGCCTGCGCGACGTCGGCAAATGCATGTCGACCTTGAAACAGCGCTTCGCCGGCCAGATGGATTTCTCCAAGGCCAGCGGCCTCGTCAAGGCGCGGCTGCAGCAGTAGCCGCCTCGACACCTTACCGGAACAGCGACCACACCAGCGGCAGCAGGATCGCGGTCGCGAGCGCGTTGAGGCCCATCGCAAGGCCGGAGAACGCGCCCGCGACCTCGTTGACCTGCAGCGCCCGCGCGGTGCCGATGCCGTGCGCGCCGGTGCCCATCGCGAATCCGCGCGACGCCCAGTCCTTCACGCCCGCGAGGTTGAGCACGAGCGGCCCGAGCGCCGCGCCGACAATGCCGGTCGCGATCACCATAACCGCTGTCAGCGACGGCAGTCCGCCGAGCCTGTCGGAAATCCCCATGGCGACCGCCGCAGTCACCGATTTCGGACCGATCGAGATGATCGTCTCGCGCCCCGCGCCGAGCGCCCAGGCGATCGCCATCGCGCTCGACGCCGCGAGGCTCGCCCCCGTCACCAGGCTCACCGCGATGGCGAGCGCTGATTCGCGCACCCGGTGGAACTGCCGGTAGAGCGGGATCGCCAGCGCCACTGTCGCCGGCCCGAGCAGGAAATGCACGAACTGCGCGCCCTGGAAATAAGTCTCGTAGGAGGTGCCGGTGACGGCGAGGATCGCCACAAGCACGACGACCGCGAACAGCACCGGATTGAACAGGGGATTCATGTTGGCCCGATTGTAGATCGACATTCCGGCCTGGAAGGCGGCGAGCGTCAGCGTCAGATGTAAGAGCGGGCTCGCCGAGAGATAGACCCATACGTCGCTAAGTTCCGACTGCAATTGGACGGGCAGGTCATTCTGCATCGGCTTGCTCCCGGCGTTTCTTTGCCGTCAACGCCTGCATCAGCAGGCCGGTAACCGCGATCGTCACGACCGTCGAGACGACAAGCGCCACCGAAACCGCGATGCCGTCGCCGGCGAGCAGCCCCAGATGCACCATGATGCCGGTGCCCGCCGGCACGAACAACAGCGACAGGTTCGACAACAGAGCCCCCGACACTGTGTCGAGCTCCTTCGGGATCGAGCCCTTGACCGTCAGCCCCGCAAACAGCAGCGCCATGCCCATTACCGGGCCCGGTACCGGAATGCCCGTTGCCGCAACAAAAGCTTCGCCGGCGAGCTGGCAGGCAAAGATCAGCGTCAAGTAGTTCAGCATTTCTTCCTCCACGCGATTGGTAAACCGGCCGAATGCTTTAAACACTCGGCCGCAAGTAAACGCTTTTTTTGCTTTTTCGCGTATGAATCCCCTTGTTGACCTGATGTGAGATCTGTGCCGTGCCTTTGCCGAGCTATCAAGACCGCCACAATGAAATGCGCTACGCGCGGCGCCATGATACGCGCATGTTCGTCAAGATACGCAACGGCGTATACGAACGCGGCGCAATGGTCATCGACATCTCCAACACCGGCATGGGCGTCGAGATGCACGATATCAAGGACATGAAGAAGGGCGACCGGATCGAGGTCCATTCCGAAAAACTCGGTCACCTCAACGGGCAGATCCGCTGGGTGCGCGGCCACCGGCTCGGAATCCATTTCGACATGAATTCCAACACGGCCGCCAAGATCACGGCTTTCTTCAAGTATTTCGGCAGCTGACGCGGGCGCCGTCCCGGCGCCTGTGAATTGCGAGGATGCGCCACGCCTTTCTTGGCTTTTGGCGTGCGCGACCTGATATAGAGGACGCAGATTCCCGCAAAGGCAGCCCATGCGTTTTCCGCAATCCTTTCTCGAAGAGATACGCGACCGCGTTCCGATTTCGGACGTGATCGGCAAGCGCGTCTCGTGGGACAAACGCAAGACCAACGCGCCGCGCGGCGACTACTGGGCCTGCTGCCCATTCCATGGCGAGAAGACCCCGAGCTTTCACTGCGAGGACAAGAAGGGCCGCTACCACTGCTTCGGCTGCGGCGTGACGGGCGATCACTTTCGCTTCCTGACCGAGCTTGAGGGCATTTCCTTTCCCGAGGCGGTGCAGCAGGTCGCCGAACTTGCCGGCGTGCCGATGCCGGAGCGCGATCCGGACGCCGAGCGGCGCGAACAGGTTCGCTCGACGCTCTACGACGTCATGGACATGGCCGTCGCCTTTTTCGAGGCGCAGTTGCAGACCTCCGTCGGCGCGAAGGCGCGGGCCTATCTTCGCGACCGGGGCCTGTCCGGCGCGACGCAGAAGAAGTTCCGCCTCGGCTATGCGCCCGACAGCCGCAATGCGCTTAAGGAGCATCTGGCCGCCAGGGGCGCGACGCGCGAGCAGGTCGAGGCCTGCGGCCTCGTCGTCTTCGGCGAGGACATTCCCGTCTCCTACGACCGCTTCCGCGACCGCATCATGTTCCCGATCGAGGACGCGCGCGGCCGCACCATCGCCTTCGGGGGCAGGGCGCTGTCGCCGGACGTCCCGGCGAAATACCTCAACTCGCCCGACACGGAGCTCTTCCACAAGGGCAACGTGCTCTACAATTTCCGCCGCGCCCGCGAGACTGTGCGCGGGACCGGCACGATCATCGCCGTCGAGGGCTATATGGACGTGATCGCGCTCGACCAGGCCGGCGTATCCAACGCGGTCGCGCCGCTCGGCACGGCGCTGACCGAGAACCAGCTCGATCTCCTCTGGCGCGTCACGCCGGAGCCGGTCCTCTGTTTCGACGGCGACAAGGCGGGCGTGCGCGCCGCCTGGCGCTCGCTCGAACTGGCGCTGCCCGGCCTGAAGCCCGGTCGCTCGGTGCGTTACGCATTGCTGCCCGAGGGCAAGGACCCCGACGACCTGGTGAAACAGGGCGGCCGCGAGGCTTTCGACGCCGTGCTCAAGGCCGCCAAGCCGCTCGCCGACATGCTTTGGTCGCGCGAAACGTCGGGCAAGGTGTTCGACACGCCCGAACAGCGCGCCCAGCTCGAAAAGACGCTGCGCGAGGCGACCGGCCTGATCCAGGACGAAAGCGTGCGC
>JBAQHA010000378.1:0-1756 GCA_049288075.1 Oricola sp. | reverse complement strand
GGCTTAGCCAGAAGCCATTCCGGAATATATGGCTTTACTTCTTCCCATTCAGCCGGAATTTCGGCAAGCCGCCCGTCATCGAGCGGAACGGGAAAATCCGCGCCGAGAATCGAAATTGTTTCGCGTGCGGCGGCCTGCGGCGCGCTCCCTTGCTCGCGGGCGGCGGCAAGCGCGGCGATTGTCTTTTCATCGATCTCGGAGGTTACTGGAAGGCCCTGTGCCCGCTGGAAAGCAGCAAGAGCGTTACGCGTGCGCGGACCCATCAGCCCGTCGGCAACGCCAACATCATAACCCATTGACGACAACTCCATCTGCAAGTCGCGGACATCAGACCGCGACAAGATCGACCCCATCCGAGATGTTTGTTGCGGCGCTTGCTGCGGCGGATGCTGCTGCACCTCCCGCTGGCGGGCCTGACGACCTGCCTCGAGACCAAGACCTATTACCCCTCGAATTAAGTCGGCAGGGTCGATTCTCTGTGCAAGTGCGGGGTTGATATCAAGACAAAATATACATGTGGCAACCAGAATAAATCGCATCAGATGACCCCCAATAATGTCCCAAGACCGTTTTGGTGCTAAGAAATTGTTAACAGATTTTGGCATCCGATGGAACTCCCGGGCCGACTACTGACGTGCCCCGCCAAACTGGACCGTTTTTGGCTGGGATTTTCCAATTATGATCCCACGACCGGGAGATGGAGAATCCGATGAAGGCATCGAAGTTCTCGGAGGCACAAATCGCCTTTGTTCTGAAGCAGGCTGAGGACGGCAAGGCGGTCATCGCACGGGTGCGGGAATGGTCGCAGGTGCCGATCCTGGTCCTGTCGGTGCGTCAGGCGGAAGCCGAGAAGGTCCAGGCGCTTGACGCCGGTGCGCAGGACTATGTCGTAAAGCCGTTCGGCATCAAGGAACTGCTCGCGCGCATCCGGACGCTCCTTCGCGATCGGTCCCCTTCAGGAGACGGAGCCGTTCAGGCCGTGGTCGAGGTCGGCGACCTTCATATTGATGTTGCCTCCCACGAGGTTACGCAGGCCGGCGCACTGCTCAAGCTGACCCGCAAGGAATTCGATGTCTTGTGGATGCTGGCACGCAATGCGGGCCGCATCGTCACCCATCGCATGTTGCTCAACGAGGTTTGGGGCAAGGCGCACGAGCAGGATACGCAATATCTGCGCGTGTTCATCCGGCAATTGCGGCGCAAGCTCGGCGACGATCCAGCAAATCCGCGTTACATCATGAACGAACCTGGCGTTGGATACAGGATGCTCGAGTGAGCGGCCGGGCAGCGGGCGACAGTTCGCCATCCCTGAATGTCTCTTCAAGAAATTGCCCTTGAGCAGTTGGGCGGCGACACGACCGGGACCGCGATCGAGCAGATCTTTGGAACGATTGTTACCCGGAACGAGGTGGCTTGGCTGGACGAGATCCGAAAGGCGTCTGACCACAGCGATCCGTCAATCACGATGAAAGCACGTGCTGCGATCAGGGGGATTTTCGGGAAATGACGTCTGCGCTCAAGCACTGCGGTGCTCCGATCGATAACAGCTGCGAACTCAGCGACAATGAACGTGCCTGGATCGAGTTCATCAGGCTTTGCTCCCAAGAGCGCGATCCTGCGCCGACCCTTCGAAGAGTGCAAAAGCTGAGGCTCCTTCTCTATCCCGGTGCGGAGCTTTCACAAATGCATCGATGACCGCGCCGGGCCAGTTCTACACGCAGCAAGCCCGAACCGCGCTAGAGGGCGAGGACGCCGC
>JBAQHA010000377.1:0-1898 GCA_049288075.1 Oricola sp. | reverse complement strand
GGTTCCGGCCGCCCGAATCGCCGTGACGACGGGATCGTCGGCCGGTTTTTCGCTCGCCTTCCTGGCGGTGACCGACCCCGGCGGCCGCGTCGCCATCACCGCGCCCGGCTATCCGGCATACCGCAACATCGTCAAGGCCTTGTCGCTGGAAGCCGTCGAGATCGAGACCGATCCGGCCGAAAGCCACATGCTGACGGTCGCGTCGTTGGAGAGGGCGCATCGCGAAAAGCCGATCGACGTATTGCTGATCGCCAGCCCCGCCAATCCGACCGGCGCCGTCACCGACCGGCATCATCTCGCCGCCCTGATGGATTTCTGCCGCGACGAGAATATCGCCTTCATCTCCGACGAGATCTATCACGGCTTGCGCTACACCGGCGACGACCGCACCGCGTTGTCGCACAGCGACGACGTCATCGTCATCAACTCGTTTTCCAAATACTACTGCATGACCGGCTGGCGGATCGGCTGGATGGTGCTGCCCGAGGAGATGGTGCGCCAGGTCGAGCGGCTCGCCCAGAGCCTCTATATTTCCGCCCCCGACCTGTCGCAGATCGCCGCGCCCGCTGCCTTCAATTGCGCCGACGAACTGGAGGCGATCAAGAACGGCTATCGCGCCAATCGCGCGCTGCTGCTCGAACGCCTGCCGGCGATGGGCATTCCCTTCGCCGCGCCGCCCGACGGCGCCTTCTACGCCTGGTGCGATGTCAGCGCCCATACCAACGATTCCATGGACTTCGCCAAACGCATGTTGAACGAAATCCACGTCGCCGCCGCGCCAGGCCTCGACTTCGACCCCGCCAATGGCCCGCGCTTCATGCGCTTTTCCTATGCCGGTTCGACCGACACGGTCGCCCGCGCGCTCGACCGCATGGGCGAGTGGTTGAAGAAGTAACGGCAATCAGGCGCCGGGCAGGAGGCGCGCCATCTCCGCGATCTTCAGGACGGAATTGAGGTTGCGGCCGGTCATGTCGGCCTTGATGAACTGGCCGAGCTTCTGCGCCATTATCGATGTGCCGTAACCCTCGGGCGTGTGGAGATAGAGCACGCGCTCGGTCATGGCGAAGTCCTCGCTCGCACGCGCGACGCGCCTGAGCCCGTCGAGATCCGCCTTGGCTGGCCGGCCGTTGAGAAAAAGAAAATGCACCGCCTTGCCGGCGTCGGGCGGGAACGGATTGGCCGCGATCGCCGCTTCCAGATCGTCCGCCGTCAGCACGAAGGCCGACGGGCGGAACCCGAATTCGCCTTCGATCGCGCCGGCGACGATTTCGCCTACCCGGTCGCGGTCCGGCAGGTCGGAGCGGAACACGCAATTGCCACTCTGGATGTAAGTCAGAACGTCAGAGAATCCGGCCTTTTCAAGCAGTTCGCGCAGTTTCTTCATGGGAACGATGTGGTGGCCGCCGACATTGACGCCGCGCAGCAGGACGATCCATTTGGTCATCACGGCCTCTCCCGGAAACGAAAAAAGGCGGGAACGTCCCGCCTTTCTCTTGTGAGAATATCTTCGCCTAGAAGAAGCCCTTGCGCGACCACCAGCCGGTTCGCTTCGGCTTGGCGGCCGTGTCGCTGTCCGAGGTGGTCACCACCGGTTCGACGTCGAGCTTCAGGTTCTCGGCGGTTGCGCGCACCCGTGCGGGCTTGGCCTCCTCGGCCGGAGCCGGTGCCGGAGCTTCCGTCACATTGTCGTTGGCGACGGTCACTTCGGCTTCCGCTGGCGCTTCCGTTGCCTCGGCGTCGACCGGAGCCGGCTTCGGTTCCGGCGCGCGCTTCGGCGCTTCCGCCTCCACCGCCTCGACGGCGGGCGTTGCTTCCGCCTGGTCTTCGGCGATCCGTGCCGCCTCGGCCGCTTCCGCGGCGATCATGTCGGCCAGCGGACCGACCGGCTCGGCGTTCGG
>JBAQHA010000376.1:0-2965 GCA_049288075.1 Oricola sp. | reverse complement strand
GGCGGCGGTGCTTATCCCGCTCGACCTGGCAAGCACGGAGGATGCCCTTGCACCCTTGAACGAGCGCGAGCGAGCGACGCTCTATGGGCTGTTGCGGCGCATTCTATAGCCGGCGCGCCGGCACATTTCAGGTGGCTCGGAATTACACGGTCATACGGAACCGCCACGCGGTTCCGTGTGACCGTGATCCGATCTAGGAGCGGTGGGGGTGCACGCGGGGCAGGCGTGCGGAGATCTCTTCGGCGCTTTCAGCCGCTTCCGGCTTCTCGGCCGGCTGCTCGGCAGCGGCCTTGCCCCCAGCTTCCTTCTCAGCCGCTTCCTTGGCGTCGGCCGCTTCCTTGGCAAGGCGAAGGTCCCGCAGGCGGGCCATGCGCTCATCGCGCTCCCGCTGGGTCTTTTCCTTCTGCTTGATGACCGTCTGATCTTTTTTCTGGCCCGAGGCGAACTGCTGCTCGGCCCGCGACCTGTTCGACTTCCACATGGCGGTACTCCTCTGTTTCATCCGGAGATGGACCGTCCGGACGCAAGCTGGGGGGAGACCTCTTGTCGCAGCTCAGGCAGGCAATTCCGCGGACTGCGTCGTGCAAGTTCGGCGGCGGTGCCGCTGCCCAAATCTTCCGGTGACCGTCAGAGGCCCGTGTCGCCGGTGGTAAAACGACGACCGCCCCCAACGGGATGTTGGAGGCGGTGTCGAAGGGCGTCAGTCGATGACGGAGAGATTTTCCGCCGAAGCCTTGCCGTTCTGTCCCGGCTGCAGATCGTAGGAGACCTTCTGGCCTTCGCGCAGGGTGCTGAGACCCGCGCGCTCGACGCTGGAGATGTGGACGAACGCGTCCTTGGAACCATCCGAAGGCTCAATGAAGCCGAAACCCTTGGTGGCGTTGAACCATTTAACGGTACCAGTAGCCATAGCTCTTTTCCTCTAACAGGAGTCTGAATTGCCGCACGCCGCGGCTAGCGCACGCGCGGCGAGTGAAACGCTCACAATGTCAGTGGGTAACTAAGGCAGTCGGCGTACCGGTGTATTAGGTAGCATCCAACATATGCGTCGCGTGTATTGCATATGTAGCGGGTATTTCGGCGAAGTCAATGCGCGAGCGCAGATCCGGGGCGGCGTCGGCGCTGCGCCGCGCGCTTCGACTTGCCGCGAACGGGCGGGGAAGTATGAGCGGGAACAACGGGATGGCTGCCGACGCGCACGATGGCATGCCGCCATTGCAACAACAATGACAGTCGAACAGGCGTCGGACGCCCGCATCGCCGAGTCCGGGTCCTTCCGGCAAAGCATAGCCGGGCCGCTTATTTTTCATTTCGGCCGCAGAATGCTGCTTTGTTCTTTCATTCTGTGAAAAGTATAGTTCAATGTATGGTCAAAAAATATTTCTATATTTAAATAATAGAACTAGAAAAGCGCGACAATAATACTATATATTATACAGTTACAGCAGAAATTAGTCGATCTGGCGATCGCCGCCGTCGCAGGGCGCGATGGATCTCAGCCGCCGTCCCGGATCAGCGAGGAGGATCGCCCATGAAATCGCCCATCAACGGGATGCGAGCGAGTTGGGCGCGCGGCTTCGCCGCGCTGCCGGTTTGCTTCCTCGCGGCCTTGGTGTTGATGGCGGCCCCGATGGCGTCCTCGCGGGCCGCCGGCGGCGCCGGCGCGGTACCGGCGAATGCCAGCGCGGACAGCTACGGCGACGGCTGGCAGTGCGACAGCGGCTTCCGCCAGGTCGGCGACCGCTGCGTCGGCGTCACGGTTCCGGCGAACGCCATCGCCACCGCGGCCTCCTATGGGCGCGGCTGGGAGTGCCGCCGCGGCTTCGCGGAAAGGAACGGCGCCTGCGCGGTCATCGCCGTGCCCGCCAATGCATTCCTGAATGCCTCGGGCGTGCGCTGGGAGTGCGAGCGCGGCTATCGCGAAATTTCCGGCGAATGCGTCGTCATCCGGGTGCCGCAAAACGCTTTCCTGTCGGAATCGAGCTACGGCTCCGGCTGGGAGTGCGAGCGCGGCTACCGTGCCACCGAAGAGGCCTGCATGCGCGTGGAGGTGCCGCAGAACGCTCACCTGGACTATTCGGGCAACGACTGGGAATGCGACCGGCCCTTCGACAGGCGGCAGGACGCCTGCGTATTGCCTTGAGCCGCAGGAAAGATGACCTGCGATGACGGATGAACCGGTCGATCTCGATGCCCGCCGCGGCATCGCCAGTCTGAAAGAAACGGAAATGCGGCGCCAGCGCCTCTACGAGTTCCAAGTCGACCGCGACGCGCTGCGCGCGCGCCAGGAGGAGTTGGAGAGGATTCTGGTGGCCCCGGCCGGCAGCTGGCCCGAGGCGGCGGCCAAGGCCGAGTACCTCATCAAGCTCTTTGCTGCCACCGCAGAGGCACAGGAGCCCCGCCGCAAGGAACTGATCGCGCGCACGCTCGACGATCTGACCCGGCTATGCGAGAGCGCGAAAGGAACGCTATGACCGATACCGTCATGAAGAGGCGCTTGGAGACCGACGAAGTGAGCAGCCAACTCCACAGGGGAGAGCCGCAGGTCCGCCAATGCCTGCGCTGCCAGACCGATTTCCCTAGCCAATGGGCGGGTGAGCGGGTCTGCATGCGCTGCAAGGGCTCGTCGACCTGGCGCAGCGGCATTCCGGTGCGGGCTTCCACCTCCAGCGGCCGGCGCTAACGCCCGTTCTGGCCTCAGCTTCAAAGACAACCCGGCGGCGGCCGGCTCGCGGGCATGCGCCCGCCGAGCGGCCTCGCCCATTCCTGAAGGAACCCGAAGACATGGACCGGAGCGATCGCGGACTGAAGCACCTCTGCCCCGAGTGCGACTGCAAGTACTACGACATGCTGAAGGCGGTGATTGCCTGCCCGAAATGCGGCGCCAAGCCCGCGCCGGCAAAACTGCCGCGGTCGAACCGGCCGGTCCGCAGCGCCAAGACGCCATCCTTCCGCGGCTATCCCT
>JBAQHA010000375.1:0-2319 GCA_049288075.1 Oricola sp. | reverse complement strand
CCCCGTGTCAGACGGATCGAGCCTTTCTTTTCGCAGCCGAAGCGCAATTCCGATACGACAATCATGGAAACGGCAATCGGGGCGTAGCCCGTCTCCGCCCAGCGGCTGACGCACTGTCCCGCGGGATTTCGCACCATGTCGGACACGATATTCGTGTCCAGCATGTATGCCGGCGCGAACAAAGATCGACGTCCCGCGCGGGCAACAGGCCTTCGTCGACGTTCGGAAATTCGTCTTCGATCGGTTGCTGCTGCGCCAGCCACTCCCTGAGACTGGATTTCTTCTCCGGTTCGATGATCAGACGGTCGCCTTCCTTGCGCATGACCGCTTCATTTCCCGGGAGTTCGAACTCCACGGGAATGCGCACCGCCTGGTTGCGGCCGTTGCGGAACAATCTGACGTGACGCTCTTCGCCCATCGCACCCTCCATCTGGCATATGCCTTAACATATGCCAGATGCCGCCGGAGTTCAACGACTACCGCTTTACTTCCCAGGTCGTGATGCGCTCGCCGGTTTCGGAGTCTTTCGAATCCTTTAGCTGGATTCCCTGAGAAAGCAGTTCATCGCGGATACGGTCGGCTTCGGTCCAGTTCTTGTCGCGGATCAGCGCGAGGCGGCGGTCGATGACCGCCTGCACCTCTCCAAGGTCGATGCCGGCCGTCGGCGCTTCCGGTGGAATGCCCAGCAGCGCGAGCGCTTCCCGCATTGGAGTACCCGAAAGGCTTCCCATAACCCGGACGGCTTCCACCGTGTTGAGGTCGTCAGACAGGCTTTCGACAACAACGGAAGCATCGCTATAGTCCGCATCCTCCGAAGCCCGGCGCCAAAGGCGCGCCAAAACGGCCTCCGCTTCCTCCAGCCTCCTGACCGAGAAGTCGATCGGCTCGCGATAGTGCGTCATCAGCATGGCGAGGCGCAGGACCTCGCCCGGCCATTTGCGGCCGCCGAAGTTCTCGGTGTGCATCAGTTCGTGGATGGTGAAGAAGTTGCCCTCGGACTTGGACATCTTCTTTCCCTCGACCTGCAGAAAGCCGTTGTGCATCCAGACATTGGCCATGCGCTCGGTGCCGTGGGCGCAGCAGGACTGGGCTATCTCGTTCTCGTGGTGCGGAAAGATCAGGTCGAGCCCGCCGCCATGGATGTCGAAGACCTTGCCCAGATGATGCTCGCTCATCACCGAGCACTCGATGTGCCAGCCGGGGCGGCCGTGGATCGTCACTTCACCCTGCGGCGTCTCGAACCTGCCGTCCCAGCCGGGCTCGTCGGCCTCGGATTCCTTCCACAGGACGAAATCGGCCGGGTGTTTCTTGTGCGCCTCGACCGCGATGCGGGCGCCCGCCTGCTGCTCGTCGAGATTGCGCTTCGACAGGCCGCCATAGGCCGGCATCGAGGCGACGTCGAACAGCACCTCCCTGCCCTCGCTTCCCGACGCGACATAGGCGTGGCCGCCCGCGATCAGTGTGCGGATCATTTCGACCATGCCGTCAATGTGCTCGGTGGCGCGTGGCTGGAAGGTCGGCTCAAGGCAGCCAAGCGCCTTCACGTCCTCGACATACTGGGCGAGCGTCTTCTCGGTGACGGCGCGGATCGCCTTGTTCAGGCTCATGCGGCCGGCGTCGATCTCGTCGCCGTAGTCGCGCAGCGCCCGCGCGTTGATCTTGTCGTCGACGTCGGTGATGTTGCGGACATAGGTGACGTGATCCGGCCCGTAGACGTGGCGCAGCAGCCGGAACAGCACGTCGAAGACGATGGCGGGCCGCGCATTGCCGATATGGGCGAAGTCGTAAACCGTCGGTCCGCAGACATACATCCGCACGTTGTCCGCATCGATCGGCACGAAAGGCGCCTTCTGGCGCGTCAGCGTGTTGTACAGGGTCAGGACGGGTCTGTCGGTCATCGCGCGTGTCTTCCGGTTACGCGCCTGTCCATTGCAAGGCTTCCCGGCAAAGGCAAGCCATTCCTGTCGGACCGTCCCTGCCAAGCCATCCCCGCAGAGTCCCGCTGCGGGACATGGCGGCATCAATCCATGCCGATTTGTGCATTTATATAAATCGAACAATCCTGCGTTGCGGGCTACAAGAAGTTGCCTTGCGAAAGGTGGGCCCGGGCATGCATGGCGGCACTGTCTCCATCAACCGCCGAGCCTGTCGATCCCGAACCGCGGACCAGGGGGAAGGAAAGGCAGCGTCCGGGTCCTGCAGGCGCTCAGCGCAGCAGCGTTGCCGCAAGCGCGAACATCACCACGGCGATCAGCAGATCCAGTACCCGCCAGGCCGCCGGCTTCGCGAACAGCGGCTCGAGCAGACGCGCGCCATAGC
>JBAQHA010000374.1:0-3102 GCA_049288075.1 Oricola sp. | reverse complement strand
GGCCCGCATCGAGGGGCGAGTACGAACGCGTGTTCCATGTGGACATGCGGCTGTTCTGGTCGGCGGTTTCCGTCATGGTGCTGCTGCTCTGCGCGATCATGGCGATGACGATCAACAGCTACCTGACAAGGGAAACGCAGCTCGCGGCGAACGAAAGCCTGACCGCCGCGCGGGAACCGCGCCGGTTCTCGGCGAGCGAGGCCCTGCCTTCGGTTTCTCTCGTGTCGGACGTCGACCGGCAACTGCGCGCCGCATTCGAAGACGCGATCCCGCGTTTCGGCAGCGTCGTCTATCGCAGCGACAGGGCCGTCACGGTGGATCATCCGCTTGCGGATTTCTACATCCAGACCGTGCCGACGGGCGAGAGATCCCTCAACGTCCAGTTCTTCCACCGCGAAAGCGGAATCCTGATCGGCGCCGACCAGATTCCGGCCGGCGTGAACGATCCGCTGCTGGCCGACCAGGTGTCGCGCATCCTCAGCCGCTTTCTCCCCGTGGGAGGCGTCATATACGCTTTCCTGGAATCCGACGGGCGGTTGAATCCCCTGACGCGGTGCATGTCGCTGACGGCCGCCTATTTCAACGAACAGACCGCCGAACGCCACCTGGCCGCCTATCGGTGCCATGAGGATCTGATGAAAGACGGCGTGAAATCCGCGCTGGTCTATTCGGATATGGCGGGGCTTACCGTGGAAACGATTACGGACGGCTATGAATATCCAACCGAAGCAAGCCTCGTGACGGCGGTGACGATGGCGCGGCGGGCGGTCGAACTGGCGCCGAACCTGGCGCAGGCGCACCGCGCGCTCGGCTGGGCGCTGCAGGTTTCGGGCGAACATCTCGCCGCGCTGGACCAGATTCGCGAGGCGCATGCGCTCAACCACTACGACCTGAGTATCGCCGCCAGCTATGGCAACACGCTGGTTGCCGTCGGCGACTTCACTTCGGCCGTGAACGTTCTGGAGCGCGCGACGAAAGCGTCCCCGGTGCATCCGACATGGTGGGATTACTCGCTCTTCCTGGCGGCGTTCCAGAACGGCCGGGACGACCTGATATCGGTCAGCGCGCGCAACCTCGTCGGGCGTGAACGATCGCATTACTGCGCGGCGCGGCTGATCGCCGCCTACCTGGAAGGCGACGACGCGATGCGGACGAAAATGCTCGCCGAGATTTCTTCCCGGGACAACGCCTTTCTTCGCGATCCGCTCGAATTCTATTCGAGGGCGATGCCGCCGGATGCGGCCCGGAAACTCGTCAGGGCGCTTGGCGACGCAGGGCTGAAATCCGCGAATACGAATGACGGCTGAGACGCCGCCGCCGAGGGGTCCGGCGATCCTTGCCTGCCGGAAGGTGGGTGACGCCGACCGGCCGGCGCTGGTGCTTCTGCACGGCTTCGGCGGCTCCGGCCACCATTTCGATTCCGTCGCAGGCGAACTTAGCGGCATCGCGCAGATATACCTGCCCGACCTGCCCGGGCACGGCCAGTCGCGCGCGGTTCCCGGTTCGCGCCACGCCAAGGCCGCCGCCGAAGCGGTGCTCGCCACGCTTTGGTCGCTCGGGCGGGAGCGTTTCCATCTCGCCGGGTTTTCGTTCGGAGGCGCGGTCGCCTGCCTCGTCGCGCTGACCGCGCCGGAGCGGGTGCTGTCGCTGACGCTGCTGGCGCCCGGCGGATTCGGACCGGAGATCGCGGCGGGCGAACTGCGCGCCTTCGCCGTCGCGCGAACCCGCCAGGAACTGACCGCCGGTCTCGAAGGCATGATGGCCCCGGGCGCGCCGGTCGCGCAAGCGGAACTCGCCCAACTCGTTCGCGAAAGGGCGGACGGCGCGCTTGTCACCGAACTCGCCGCGATCGCGGCGGCGATCACGCGGGACGGGCGGCAAGGCGCAATTCCGCGTTCCGAACTGGCGCGCATCGCCTGTCCGGTCCGGGTCGTGTGGGGAAGCGCCGATCCCGTGTTGCCGGTTTCCCAGAGCGCCGATCTGCCGCCGCAGTTCGATTTGCGCATCGTGCCGGGCGCGGGGCACATGCTGGCGGACGAAGCGCGGGAGGCCGTTCTGGACGCGCTGCGGGCTTCGGTTTCGTCCTGAGCGCGCAGATCGCATTGCGCAGTGCAAAAAGAGTCGCGCGGAACCGGAAATATTGTTAACAAAACATGAACGCGACCGGCACGGTGCGGAAATGAGCCACGATCAGGACAATACGAATATTCCGCCATCCACAAGGCTCGTCGACGCCGTCCGAAAGGCGCGGATAGCGCATGCCGACAGATCCGACGTCGTCGTCGAGATGCGCGACGCCGTCCAGGCGCGGCTGGAACTGCTGGCGCATGACCTGCAACCGGTCATCGACGACGTGCCGCTGGATGACGACCGCTTCGACTTCGCGCTGTCCTCCGGCCTGCAGCCGCGCTTCTGGATCGATGCGACGGCGCATGTGCAGATGGGGCCGGACCGCAGGACCTACCGCTTCGTGCGCGACACGCGGCTCGGGCGCGTCCTGCTCGCCGAATCCGCCGACCGCGCGGAAGTCGCGGAGCGGATCGTCACCTATATCGCGACGCGCATTCACGAGCGCGAACTGGCATTCGCCGGCGAAACGGTCTCCATGCGGGAACTCAAGACGGGCCGCGCGATCGATCTCGACGCCGAGGACGCCGCCTCCTCGAACACGGAACAGGCGGGCAACCGGATCGAACGCGCGATATCGGATTTGATCGGGGACGACCGGAACGAGCCGGCAAAGGGCGTCGAAGAACCGTCGAGAATGCCGGAAAGGCAGTCTCCGCCGGCACAGCCCGCACCGAGCGCCGAAATCCCGATCCGCCGACAGGAAAGCCACGCATCGGCTGTCCTTGCCGGGCTGCTGTGGTTCCTGCTCGGAGCGGCGATCAGCGGCGGCACGCTGCTGCTGATATTCCGCGATGTCCTGCTTCAGCGGTAGAGCGTCGCGCGGCCGGTGATCTCGACAAGACCGGTCTGACCGGTCACGGAATGCTCCTCGAAACTGCACTGCCAGTCGCCCGCCTTGCCGCCGATCTCGAACAGGTTGAAGGCGGCGGCGGGATGCTTGCGGCCGGGCGCCTCGGCGCCGGAGGGGACGCC
>JBAQHA010000373.1:0-3073 GCA_049288075.1 Oricola sp. | reverse complement strand
GTGAGAAGCGGTCGGCGAAACCGGCCGCCCGGAGCGAAAGGACAGGGCCGAAGAACGAAGCTTAAGGCCGGGGAAGAGCCCGTGGCGCCGATGAGGCGTGCCCTCCCGTCTGCCGCAGACGGGAGATGTCAGGCGCGTCTCACGCGTTCAGCAGCCACTCGTGTTCCCTGGCGTTGTGAAATTTCCAGACCCGCTTCGGCCCCGCCATGACGTTGAGATAATAGAGGTCGTAGCCGTGGATGGTCGCGCAGGGGTGATAGCCCTTCGGCACCAGCACCACGTCTCCGTCCTCCACCGCCATCGCCTCGTCGAGCGTCCGATCGTCCGTATAGACGCGCTGGAAGGCGAAACCCTGCGGCGGGTTGAGCCGGTGGTAATAGGTTTCCTCCAGCAGGCTCTCGTTCGGCAGGTCGTCCCGGTCGTGTTTGTGCGACGGATAGGATGACGTATTGCCGTTCGGCGTGATGACCTCGACGACCAGCAGCGAATGCGCCGCGCCGTCGTCCTCCGGCATGATGTTCATGACGTGCCGCACATTTGAGCCCTTGCCGCGCGTCAGCGGCGGATGGGCGCCGGGCGGGATCAGCTTTGCCTCGTGCGCCCCGCCGCCGGGCGCCGAGCACACCGCGAGTTCCAGATCGGTCTCCGCCGTCACCGACCAGTTCGAGCCGGCCGGCACGTAAAGCGCGTGCGGCGGCCCGTCGAACGGGCTCATGCGTTCGCCGACCGGTCCGAAGTCCTTGCCGCCGGCCGCGGCCTTGCCCCTGCCGCTGATCCATACCAGGCAGACCTCGCGGTCTCCGGTTTCGGCCGAGACACGCTGGCCCGGCTTCAGCCGGTGCAGGTCGAAGCCGACATAGGTCCAGCCGGCGTTCTCCGGCGTCACATGCGTGACGCGGCCTTCGCTGCCCTTCGGTTTGACCAGCAGCTTCGCCATGGCGTCACTCCTCTCGCTGTTTTTCTTCGCGGCTTTCCCGCGGTGCGAACTTGATAAACAGGCCGTGGAACGCCGCCGCGCCCATGCCGAGGAAGATCATGCCCCAGAACGGCGAGCCGGCCACGAGTTCGAACAGGCCCCAGCCGCCGGCCGCCGCGACAATCGCGACCCGCAGCCACAGCGGCTTGTAGAAGGGGTCGTTGAAATCGAAGAACTTTTTCACGTTCCGCCTTATGGTTTGTCGGCTACGGCGAGCCCGGCCCTGGCGCAGACCTTCAGGATCTCTTCGTAGCCCATCCTCGAATAGTCGTATGGCGGGGCTTTGGCCGGATCCTGCTCCGCTTCGACCACGATCCAGCCATCATAGCCTGTTTTCTCGAGATGGTCGGCGACCGCCTGAAAATCGATGCAGCCGTCGCCGGGAACCGTGAACGCGCCGGCGATCACCGCGTCGAGGAACGAGCGGTCGTTCGCGCGCACATCCTTCACGACGTCCGGCCGGATATCCTTGAAATGCACGTGGTGCACGCGGTCGCTCCAGCGCTTCAGCGTCGCCATCACGTCGCCGCCGCCGAACAGAAGGTGCCCGGTGTCGAAGCACAGCGTCACCTCGGGCGTCGAGGATTCCATCAGCCAGTCGATCTCCTCCTCCGCCTCGATGAAGGAGCCCATGTGATGATGATATGCCAGCGTCATTCCCTGGTCCGCCATCCATTTGGCGAGTTCGGAGAGCTTGCGGCCATAGGCGGACACCTCGTCGCGCGACAGTTTCGGCCGGTTGTTGACCGGCGTGCCGATGTCGCCCTGCACGGTGTTCGAGCACTCGGCATAGACCAGGCAGGGCGAGTTGAGCGCCACGAACTGCTCGACCTGCTGGCGCACGGCCGCCCGTTCGGACGCGACGTCGTTGACGAGAAGGTTCCCCGAGCACCAGCCGCCGCACAGTGCGATGTCGTAATGCTCCAGATAGGTCCGCAGCCCTTCGGTGTCCGCCGGCATGCGCCGGCCGCGTTCGACCCCGATATAGCCGATTTCGCGCGCCTCCTTCAGGCACTGCTCCATCGTGTAGTCGGCGGTCATCTGCGGCAGGTCGTCGTTCTGCCAGGCAATCGGGGAAATGCCGATCCTTACGCTCATGTGATCCTCGGTTCAGTCGGCGCGCTGCGCCCGCAGTTTGGCTTCGTAATTCTTGCGCGCGGCGCGGACCTGTTCGCGCTCCGAGACTTCCGGCACCGCCACGTCCCACCAGGTGCCGCCGGCCTCGGTGGACGGGTAGGGATCGGTGTCGATGACGATCACGGTCGGCCGGATCGCCTCGCGCGCCGCGGCGAGCGCCGTTTCGAGTTCGGCGACCGAGCCGGCCTTCTTCGCATCCGCGCCCATCGATCCGGCATGCGCGACGAAATCGATATGCGACGGGTTCACATGCGCCGCATGGTCCAGCAGGTTGTTGAACTGCTCGCCGCCGGTCGCCATCTGCAGCCGGTTGATGCAGCCATAGCCGCGATTGTCGGTGATGACGACGGTGATCTTGATCCCCATCGTCACGGCGGTCGCGAGTTCCGAATTGGCCATCATGTAGGAGCCGTCGCCGATCATCACGATCACGTCGCGGTCCGGCTCGGCCATCTTGATGCCCATGCCGCCGGCGATCTCGTAGCCCATGCAGGAATAGCCGTATTCCATGTGGTAGGACATTGGCTGCCCGGCCTTCCAGAGCTTGTGCAACTCGCCCGGCATCGTGCCGGCGGCGCACATGACGACCGTGTTCTCGCGCGCCGCGCGCTGCACCGCGCCGATCACCTGCATGTCGGTCGGCAGCGCGTTCTCGTCCGGCTTCGGCGGCGCGGTCACCGCGTCGGCGGCCGCGAACCAGTCGGGCTTCAGCGCGGCGTCCGGCGCGGCTGCGCCATAGCCGGCGAGCGCCTTTGACAACGCCTCCAGCCCGACCTTCGCGTCCGCGACCAGCGGCAGCGCATTGTGCTTGAAGCCGTCATGGGGCTGGACGTTGAGCGCGAGGATTTTCCTGTCCGGGTTCTTGAACAGCGCCCATGAGCCCGTGGTGAAATCCTGGAACCGAGTGCCGACGCCGATCACGAGATCGGCGGTCTCGGCGACGGCGTTGGCGCTCGAAGC
>JBAQHA010000372.1:0-1597 GCA_049288075.1 Oricola sp. | reverse complement strand
GTTGCTGGTGAGCGGCCTTGCCGCAGCTTCACTCGACCTGGACGGCAACGGCAAAGTGGACGTGATCGGCTCGGAGACCAGGACGACACCTTTTGTCGCCCGGTTCGATGTCGCTGGAAATCTGGTGTGGGTTCGTTCACTCCAGACTTCCGGCAGGCTTTCGCTTCTGGACATGACTGCAAGCACTGACCACATCGCCGTCAGCGGGCTTTATCAGGGATCGCTTGATCTTGATGGCGACGGGCAGATGGACGCCGAAAGCAATGCCGACGGAGAGAACGACGGGATCGTCGTCATCCTCGACAACCACGGCTCGATCCGCCAGGTGCTGACCATCACCGGTCCCGGCGCGGACCAGGCCAAGAGCGCAGCGTTCTCACCGGATGGCCGAAGCCTGTCCGTGACCGGATTCCTGCGCCTGACGGCTGACTTCGACGGCGATGGCGTGCCTGAGGGGGCGATCCGATGCGATCATCGCGGGGACATCTTCTGGGCCCGCTACCTGCTCGGGCCGTGAAGACCGGAGTCTGGATGACGAGATCGACGGCTCTCTACGGGCGTGGCTTCGCGGCCCACACGGCACAAACGCTGTCGCGCACGATCTTTTCCGCAGTGCTGCCCAAGACCACGTCGCGCAAATTGCTCCGACCCCGGGTACCTACCGCAACCAGATCCGCGTTGACCAGCGCCGCAAACTCCAGCACTCCGGAGCGGTACCCCGAATACGGGAACACCTTTGCATGCACCTCGAGCCCCGGATACCTGCACGTCGTCTGCTTCACGAACGCCTCGAGGTCCGGATCGAGTTCATTGCGCGGACGCCCGAAACTCTCCGCCCGAGCAGGGACCACGTGTGCCGCGTAGAGCTTTGCCCCCTCGCCATGAGCAATCAGCGAGGCCGCTTCCAGTGCACGTTGGCAGGTGGCCGAGAAGTCGATGCCGACGACCACGGTGCGGAAGGGGCCGCGATAATTGTCGCGCACGATCAGGACGTCGGTCGGGAGGCTGCGAACGCAAGCGGAAGCCAGCGTCCCCATGCCCACACTGGGCTTCTCCTCGCCGAATGCACCGAGAACCAACAGATCCGCCTTGTGACGCTCCAGCTGCTGGCGGATCCCGACGAGACGGTGGGCGACGCAGACGTCGAGACGAAGATTGACAGCCCCGGGGCTGCCATCGATGAATGCTTCCCACCGCCTTCTGGCGTCGTCGACAAGGCCCTCGCGAATTCCGCGCTGCAATTCGGTGAGCTCCGCCTCCTCGAGCACTGCATCGACCGGCGCGTCGACGACGTGCACGGGATGCACCTGCGCACCGGTCCAGGAAGCAACGCGCTGAGCGTGACCAAGCGCGACTCGGGAGCACTCCGAGAAATCCAGCCCGACGACGATCGACGCCAAGCCTTTCATCAAGTTCTCCACGCGACCTCGTGCCGATTTACCACGAGCCGTATGCGGCAACAACTTGGTAGTTTCCCAGCTCTCACATCACGGCAGTTGACTGGCCGCGACTGTCGCCGGCGGCTCGGAACTATGCGTCGCCCCCCTTCGGCCGCATGTAGCGGTCGAAGTTATCGATGTAGGCGTTGAGATTCTCC
>JBAQHA010000371.1:0-1742 GCA_049288075.1 Oricola sp. | reverse complement strand
CGAGCATGGATCAGAGCAGTTCCCTGCTACCGCTCCACAAGCATAAGGACATCTACCCGAAAATCCGGCATACCGAGACGATTGAAGTCGAGGCGACAACGCTTGATGCGCTGGTCTCCAAGGGCCGGCTGCCTGCCGGCGACTACAATGTGCTGGCGCTCGATATCCAGGGGGCGGAACTCCTTGCGCTAAAAGGCGCGACTGAAACGCTGCGCGGTATCGACGCCGTCCATACGGAGGTCAATTTCGACGAACTCTACAGGGGCGCGGCCAGCATTTTCGACATCGACTCGTTCCTGGCGGAGCAAGGCTTCATCCGGGTGCGGACAGTCACGCCGAGCCATCCGACATGGGGGGACGCGCTGTATATCCGGCCGCCGAATGTCACGGTCTCCAGACTCGGGCAGCGTGGCCGTTTCGGTAACCAGATCTTCCAGTACATGTTCCTGCGCTGCTACGCGAAGGACGCCGGATACGGGGTCGAGACGCCCGAATGGATCGGCCGTTACCTGTTCGGCGCCGATGATCCGTTGCTGACCGAGCCGTCGGTCTACCACGAAGTGAAGCAGACCGGGCTGACTCTCGCCGACTGCCATATCGCGAATGCGACCGAGAATTTTCCCTCCGCCGATTTCAACGGTTTTTTCCAGTATCGTACCAATTATTACGAACCGCATCGGGACTTCATCCGATCGCTGTTTCATCCCTCGCCGGAGGTGCTGCAACGTCTTGCGGCGGCCCGTGAGGCCTTCGCCGCGCTTGAAGGCCCGGTTGCAGGCGTTCACATTCGTCGCGGCGACTACGGCTACGGCCCGTTCTTCATCGCGCCTAACGATTGGTATCTCGAATGGCTGGACGAGATGGGCGGCGGCAAGCCGGTAACAGTCTTTCTTGCGAGCGACGAGGTCGATGGCGTCCGCGATGCCTTTGCCGGCCACAGGGTGGTCACCGCCGCAGATCTGGGCGCGGAGATGCCGGAAGCGCCGTATTTCCCGGATTTCTACTTCCTCACCCAAAGCGACGCGTTGGCGATATCCAACAGCAGTTTCTCCTTCGTGGCGGCGATGTTGAACGAGAAGTCGGAGCGGTTCATGCGGCCGGATCTGGCGCAGGGCAAGTTGATCGAATTCGATCCCTGGAACGCGGAGCCGTTGCTGACGAACGCGACGGCGGAACAACACGGCAGCGTCTTCATGAATGCCCGTCACAACGCGAAGTTCCGCACCCGGGTGAAACGGGCGCTCGGGCTGATCCCGAAATGAAAGCCGCGTCAGGAGCGGCGGTCGGGCGATGAAGTGCTTCGTCATCAATCTCGATCGCGTGCCCGGGCGATGGCACTTCATGGAACAAGGTTTGCGCGCCGCCGGCATCGAGGCGGAGCGTTTCGTGGCCACCGACGCTGCGAAACCCGGCGCGCTGGACAGCACGTATTACCGTCCGCACAGTGGCGATCGCTGGAGTTTGACGGACAGCCTGATCGCCTGTTTCGAAAGCCACCGGCGTGTCTGGCAGACTATCGTCGACCGTGACCTCTCCATGGCGGCGGTGTTCGAGGACGATATCGTACCGGGAGAGGACTTGAAGAACGTGCTCGACTGGTTGGGACACGGCGAGATCGCCTTCGACGTGGTGAAACTCGACACGGCGAGGCGCGGGTTGCGGCTTGGGCCTGTCGTGGCTGAGCAGGGCGGATTGGCGTTCCGGCCGCTGCTTTCGGGCGCGGCCAGCGCCGCAGCCTATGC
>JBAQHA010000370.1:0-7217 GCA_049288075.1 Oricola sp. | reverse complement strand
TGGCCGGCGTCTGCGACGGCTTCATCGGCAACCGCATCATGTCGGCCTATCGCCGCGAATGCGATTTCCTCCTTGAGGAAGGCGCGCTGCCGCAGCAGGTCGACGCCGCGATGACCGGCTACGGCTTCGCCATGGGCATCTACGCGGTACAGGACATGGCCGGCCTCGATATTGCCTGGGCGATGCGCAAGCGCCGCGCGGCGACGCGCTCCGTGGACGAACGCTATTCCAGGATCGCAGATCGGATCTGCGAGCTCGGCCGTTTCGGCCGCAAGACCGCGGCCGGCTGGTACGCCTATGCTGATGGGGCGAAGGCGGGCCAGCCGGACCCGGCGGTCGAGCAGATCATCCTGGAGGAAAGCGCCCGTCAGGGCTTCACCCGAAAGGCGTTCACGCCCGCCGAGATCATGGCGCGCATCCTGTCGTCTATGCAGGCCGAAGCCCGCGCCGTGCTTGCCGAGGGCATCGCGCTCAAGCCGTCCGACATCGACGTGACCATGGTGCACGGCTACGGATTCCCGCGCCACAAGGGCGGGCCGATGTTCGCCGCCGGCTACCGCGACTGAAGCGCCGGCATCCAGCCCAGGCTATCCTCGGTCGGCCCCTTCGGCCGGTATTCCGCACCGAGATACCCGTCATAGCCCATCTGCTTCAGCGCCCCGACGATCCATGGATAATCGAGCTCGCCCTCGTCCGGTTCGCCGCGCGACGGCACAGCGGCAATCTGGACGTGACCGATCATCGGCAGGTGCTGTTCGATCCGTTTGACGAGATCGCCACCCATGATCTGGATATGATAGCAGTCGGCCATGATCTTGAGATTGGCGTGCCCGAGTCCGGCAACGATATCGGCCGCCTGTTCCAGCGTCGACAGATGATAGCCCGGCACGTCGCGCGCGTTGATCGGTTCGATCAGGATCGTCGTGTCACCCGCCAACCGGCAGGCGTAAGCCAGGTTGGCGCGGAACGTCGCGTCGGCCTGCGCCCCGCCATGCGACTTGCCTGCCATCACGTGAATGGCGCCGCTGCCGATCGCCCGCGCATAGTCGATAGCCTGGTCGATCGCGGCGCGCGCATCCGCTTCGCGCCCAGGCAGCGCGGCCAGCCCGAACTCGCCCTGTGCGCCCGCAATCGTGTTGAGGCCCAGCATCGGCAGCCCCGTATCGGCGAGCGCAGCGCTCACCTCTTTCGCTGGAACCTCATAGGGGAAATGGCATTCCACCGCGTCGAACCCGGAGCGTTTCGCCGCCCGGATCGCGTCCGGCAGCGGAAGTTCCTTCCACAGGAAGCCCAGGTTGGCCGACAGTTTCATCCCATACACCCCTCGTCCGTCATTCGTCCTTAGGCGCTTCCCCGGCAGCGGTCCAGCGCGCCAGCCGCTTCGAAAATCCAAAAACAACGCTCCGACGGGGCGATTTCCACCGCGCTTACAACGCTGACGACAACGGTCGGCCATCAGATGGCCGGCGGCAACGGCACGATGCGAGCGACTGTTCTGATCCTTCTTCGCTGGGAAGGCGGACGTCTCCCGGCGGTTCGGGACCCGTTGCCGGCATTCAAGCCCGATCGCCTTCAACCGAAACGGATAACAGGAGTTCATCCAATGCAGTTCAAAACCATGTTCGCCGCAGCGGCGCTTTCGCTGATCTCCGGTCTCGCCGTGGCCGCTCCCGCCGGCCTGACCATGTCGGAAGCCGGGGTCCTGGTCGATGGCAACGGCATGACGCTCTATACCTTCGACAAGGACGCGGCGGGCGTCAGCAACTGCTATGGCGGTTGCGCGAGCAGCTGGCCCCCCTTCATTGCCAAGGCGGGCGCCAGCGCGGACAGCGACTTCACCCTCGTCGAACGCAAGGATGGCGGCGCTCAGTGGGCCTACAAGGGCATGCCGCTCTATTACTGGGCCGGCGACGCCAAGCCAGGCGATGCCAAGGGAGACGGAGTTGGCGGCGTTTGGCACATCGTGAAGTGATCGCGGGAGCGCCGCGGAATTGTCTGAAAGCGTTCCCGTTTCGGGAGAATCCGTTTCGTCAAACACCGAAGTCGCGCAGGCGGCCTGACCTCCAAGATGACGGGGCGCTTGCTCCGTCCCTGCCGGCCTCGACGATCCTGCCGCCACGGCGGCAGGGTCTTTTTTGTCACGTCTTGCGTCGACATTACGCGGTATGCCTCAAGCCGCAGGATCGGCCATCCTGACGCCGAACCCTGTCTCGGGATCGATTATGTAAGGCGCGACGCGGCCGAGAAACGGGGCGTCCCGCCGGATGTCACACGTAGCGGTTGACGACGTTCTCCAGATATTCCTGGCGGCCGGATTTCGGCTGCGGGTTGAGATCGGCCTTGCGCACCCAGGCCTCGACCTCCTCCAGCGTGAAGCCGCCGTCGAGCATCTTCTTGGCTTCCGGCACGTTCCAGCCCGAATAGCGGTCCTCGATGAAGCTCGTCAGCACTCCGTCCTCGACCATCTTCGCCGCCGCCTTCAGCGCGCGGGCGCAGGTGTCCATGCCGCCGATATGGGCGATAAGCAGATCGTCCGGCTCGATCGACTGGCGGCGCAGCTTGGCGTCGAAATTGGTGCCGCCGGTCGCAAACCCACCGCCCTTCAGGATGGCGTAATAGGCGAGCGTCATCTCCGGCACGTTGTTCGGGAACTGGTCGGTATCCCAACCGGACTGGTAGTCGTTGCGGTTCATGTCGATCGAACCGAAGATGCCGAGCGCATGGGCCAGTTCCAGTTCGTGCTCGAAGGAGTGGCCGGCCAGGATCGCGTGGCCCTGCTCGATATTGACCTTCACCTCGTTCTCCAGCCCGTGCCGCTTCAGGAAGCCGTAGACCGTGGCGACGTCATAGTCGTATTGGTGCTTGGTCGGTTCCTGCGGCTTCGGCTCGATCAGGATCGTGCCCTTGAAGCCTATCCTGTGCTTGTACTCGACGACCATGTTGAGGAACCGGCCGAGTTGGTCGTCCTCGCGCTTCAGGTCGGTATTGAGCAGCGTCTCGTAGCCCTCGCGCCCGCCCCACAGCACGTAGTTTGCGCCGCCGAGCTTGTGGGTGGCGTCGATGCAGGTCTTCACCGTAGCCGCCGCGAAGGCAAACACGTCCGGATCCGGATTGGTCGCAGCGCCGGCCATGTAGCGCCGGTTGGAGAACAGGTTGGCCGTGCCCCAAAGAAGCCTGACGCCGGTGGCCGCCTGCTTCTCGGCGAAATAGTCGACGATCTCGTTGAGCCGGTTGGTGTTCTCGGCGAAGTTCGAGCCTTCCGGCCGCACGTCGGCGTCGTGGAAGCAGTAAAACGGGCTTCCGAGCGCTGTAAACATCTCGAAGGCGACATCCGCCTTCAGCTTCGCCGCCTCCATCGTGTCATTGAACCATGGCCGCTCGAAGGTCCGCCCGCCGAACGGATCGCCGCCCTCCCAGCCGAAGGAGTGCCAGTAGGCGACCGCGAAGCGCAGATGGTCTTCCATCCGCTTGCCCATCACCGTCTCGTCGGCATTGTAGTGCCGGAATGCGAGCGGATTTGTGCTCTCCGGACCCTCGTATTCGATCTTCGTGACGTCTCCGAAAAATCCGGTGCTCATGCGAGAACTCCCTTGATGGCTGGATAGAGGGCGCGAAAGCGCCGATAGGCGTCGCCGAACGCCGGTTCGAGATTGCGGTCGGGCTCGTGGACATGTTCCACGGCGGGCGGGGTACAGATATCCGCCGGATCGGCGCCTTCGGCGGCCATCAGGCCGAGCCGCGCCGCCCCGAAGGCCGCGCCGAAATCGCCGTCGGCGGGCACTTCCACCGGCAGGCCGAGAACCGTCGCCATGAGCTCGAGCCAGTAGGCGGATCTCGAGCCGCCGCCGACAGCGGTGACCCTGGTCAGCGTCGTGCCCGCCTCGCGCAGCGCTTCGAGGCAGTCGCGGAAGGCAAACGAGACGCCTTCCAGCACGGAACGGGTCAACGCGGCGGAATCGCTCTCGTGGCCCATGCCGGCGAACGCGCCGCGGATCGTCGCGTCGTTGTGCGGCGTGCGCTCGCCGCCGAGATAAGGCAGGAAGAACACGCCCGACGGGCCGTCTAGCGTCTCGCCGAGCGCATTGGTCAGCGTAGCGGGATCGGCGTCGACCAGCCTGGCGTACCAGTTGAGCGAATCCGTCGCCGACAGGATCACGCCCATCTGGTGCCAGGTGTCCGGCAGCGCGTGGCAGAACGCGTGCACGGCGCTCTCGGGATTGGGCAGATAGGCCTTGTTGGCGGCAAACAGCACCCCCGACGTGCCGAGCGAGGCAAAGGCCGCGCCGTCATGGATCGTGCCCATGCCGATGGCGGCGGCTGCGTTGTCGCCCGCGCCGCCGGCGACCGTGATGCCGGCCTTCATGCCGAACCGGCTAGCGATTTCGGCGCGCAATTGCCCGCCCGCCTCGCTGCCCTCGACAAGGGCCGGCATCTGGCTTTCGGACAGGTCGGTTGCCGCAAGCAGCTCGGACGACCATACCCGCGCGCCGGTGTCGAGCCAGCTCGTGCCGGCGGAATCCGACATTTCGGAAATATGCTCGCCCGTCAGCCACAGCCGCAGATAATCCTTCGGCAACAGAACCTTGCGGACTTTCGCGAACACTTCGGGTTCGTTGTTCTTCACCCAGACGAGCTTCGGCGCGGTGAAGCCGGGGAAAACGATGTTGCCTGTGATCCTGCGGAAACGCGGATCGGCGTCGAGTTGCGCCGCTTCGGCGTGAGAGCGCACGTCGTTCCACATGATGCAGGGCCGCAGCACCTTGTCCTCGCCGTCGAGCAGCGTCGCGCCATGCATGTGGCCGGAAAGTCCGATGCCGCGCACGGCGGCCATTTCGTCCGGATGGTCGCGCTTCAGTTCGGCAAGCGCATTCGAGGTGGCGTCGATCCAGTCGGCCGGGTCCTGCTCCGACCAGCCGTGATGCGGTCGCGAAAGGTCCACCGAAGCCGAGGCCGAATCGACGATTTTCTGTTCGCCGTCGATCAGCAACGCCTTCACGCTCGACGTGCCGAGGTCGATCCCGAGATACATGCTGCTCCTCCCTCGCGCCGTGCCGGCGTCGATATGCAAGTTAAACCGCGTTGCCGCCTTTTCTTCAAGGGGTAAAATAAATCGGGCAGCAGTGCATTATCGTCCCGAGATGCCTCATTTTTGGGCATCGTGATCCAGGGCGGCGAAGTTGCACATTGCGCTTGCACTTGCGCGCCATTTTTTCCACGATGCCGCCGCGGGCTCGTCCGCCCGCCGCCACCTATGAAATGCCGATGACCGGGGGAACGGATGCATCTGACGCCGCGTGAAAAAGACAAGCTACTCATCGCCATGGCGGCCGAGGTCGCTCGCAAGCGGTTGGCGCGCGGGGTCAGGCTGAACCACCCGGAAGCGATCGCGCTGATCACCGACTTCGTCGTCGAGGGCGCCCGCGACGGCCGCACCGTCGCCGACCTGATGGAAGCCGGCGCCCATGTCATCACCCGCGATCAGGTGATGGACGGCATCCCCGAGATGATCCACGACATCCAGGTCGAGGCGACCTTTCCGGACGGCACCAAGCTGGTGACCGTGCACGAGCCGATCCGCTGAGGCAGAACCGTGTCCGACCCGGCCGACCAGAATGCGATCATAGCCAGGGCCGTGCTTTTCGCGGCCCGGGCGCATGAAGGCGCGCGGCGCGAGGACAGGGGCGACGCCTATTTCATCCATCTGGCCGAGGTCGCGGCCATGTGCGCCGATCTCGAACCCTTCGACCCGGTCCTCGTCGCGGCCGCCTATCTGCATGATACGGTCGAGGACACGGGAACGACCGCCGAAACGATCCGCGCCGAATTCGGCGGCGAGATCGCCGACCTCGTCATGGAGGTGACCGACCCGCCCGACCTCAAGGGCAAGGAACGCCGCGAGCGCCAGGTGACGCATACAGCCGCCGCCGGCCCGCGCGTCAAGCGGCTGAAGCTCGCAGACAAGATTTCCAATGTCGAGGAACTGATCGGCCTGCCGAAGAAGCGTTTCGACGCCAAAGGCAACGCCAGATATCTCGACTGGGCGCGCCGTGTCGTCGATGTCTGCCGCGGTCTGGAGCCGGAACTGGAAGCCCGCTTCGACGCCTCCGCGGCGAAGCTGCAAAAGGAAATCGAGCGCCATGCGTCCTAGAAACGGAACTTTATACCGGGCAACGCGAGGCAAAGCCGACCGGCCGTCGGCGGCTTTCCGCCGCCCCCGCGGAGCGAGCGAAGCGACAGCGTGAGCGAAGGAGAAACCACAATGATCCCCGGAGAAGTCATCACCGCCGAGGGCGACATTACGCTCAACGAGGGCGCGACGACCGTCACGCTGACCGTCGCCAACACCGGCGACCGGCCGGTCCAGGTCGGCTCGCACTACCATTTCTACGAGACTAACCCCGCGCTGTCCTTCGACCGCGACAAGGCGCGCGGCATGCGCCTCGACGTCGCGTCCGGAACGGCCGTGCGCTTCGAACCGGGCCAGATGCGCGACGTCACGCTGGTTCCGCTGCGCGGCGACCGCAAGGTCTACGGCTTCCGCGGCGACGTGATGGGATCCGTCTGATGCGCCTCCTGCCGGCACTGGCCGGCCTCGTGCTGCTGACGGGCGCACCGGCGCTTGCCCAGGACGACGACTGGGACTGCTCCAAGGGCGACAACCTTCCGCAGCAGGCCATGAACCTGTGCGCCAAGGAGGATTACGAACGCGCCGACGAGGCGCTCAACGTCCTGTGGCCGATGGTGCGCGACTACATGCGCCAAGTCGATTCCTATCAGGAGGAAAAACTCAAGGGCGCGGAAGCCGCGCTGCTGAAAGCCCAGCGCGGCTGGATCGACTATCGCGACGGCCAGTGCGAGGCGACCGGCTTCTACGCCCGCGGCGGCACGCTGGAGCCGCTGCTCGTCTTCTCCTGCAAGGCCGAACTCACCCGTGATCGCACCGAGGAACTTCTCCTGCTGATGCAGGAAAACTGACGAAGGACGCAGAAAATGCCCGCCACCATCTCCCGCGCCGCCTATGCCGACATGTTCGGCCCGACCACCGGCGACAAGGTGCGCCTCGCCGATACCGAACTCTTCATCGAGGTCGAGGACGACAGGACCGTCTATGGCGAGGAAGTGAAATTCGGCGGCGGCAAGGTCATCCGCGACGGCATGGGCCAGAGCCAGGCGACCCGCGCCGAGGGCGCAGTCGACACGGTCATCACCAACGCGCT
>JBAQHA010000369.1:0-1529 GCA_049288075.1 Oricola sp. | reverse complement strand
GCCGACGCCTCCGCGTCATGCGGCGCGGCCGGCGCCGTCCTGTCGCGAAATTCGCGGGGCCTTTCGCCTTCCGGGCGCGGCGGCCGTTCGCGGAAGGCGCGCGGCTTGTCGCCGCCGCGATCCTGGGACCGTTCCCGGTAGGGCTTGTCGCCGACCGCGGGCCTGTCACCGGCCGGGCGCGGGCGATAGGCGCGCGGGGCGTCTCCGCCCGCCTCGCCGGCAGGTCGATCCTTGAACCCGCGCGACTTACCCGCCGGTTTGCCGCCGCCGGGACCATCCTTGAATCCGCGCGAACGAATATCGCCGGCCTTTCCGGCAGGCTTTTCACCGCGCGGGCCGTCCTTGAAGGCGCGCGAACGCGTTTCACCCTCGCCCGCCGGCTTGGCGTCGCGGGATGCGCCCTTGAAACCACCGGAGCGCGGCGCGGCGCCGCGTCCGCCGGAACCGGATTTTCCGAAACGCCCGCGGGGCTTGTCTTCATTCGCCATTTGCTGTTTGCCTCTTTCAACGGCTCCCTAACAGGAGGGAGCCGGTCATGCGAGAGAAAGTTTGTCCGCAAACCCGACCGACCAGGGCCAGAGCTTCATGGATTTTGCGATCCGCGAGGCGATCGCGGCCGGCGAACGCGACGAGGTGCCGATCGGCGCGGTGATCGTGCGCGGCCGGACGGTGGTCGCCTCCGCCGGAAACCGCACCCGCGAATTCAACGACCCGACCGCGCATGCCGAACTGCTGGCCATTCGCGAAGCCTGCGGAAACCTGCAGCAGGAGCGGCTCGAAGGCTGCGATCTCTACGTGACGCTGGAACCATGCACCATGTGCGCGGCGGCGATCTCATTCGCGCGCATCCGGCGCCTCTACTACGCCGCGGACGACCCGAAGGGCGGCGCCGTCGTGTCGGGCGTGAAGTTCTTCACAAGCCCGACGTGCCATCATGTCCCGGACGTCTATGCGGGCATAGGCGAGGCCGAGGCCTCGCGCCTGCTCAGGTCCTTCTTTCAGGAAAGGCGGGCCTGACCCGTCAGAGCCAGGGAACGAGCCTGCGCCAGCCGGTCTTGCCGTCGCCGCTCGACTTCTTGCGGGCGCGCTCCTTGGATGCTTCCGTCTGGCCGAGATCGCCATAGGGAGCGGTATCGGCCGGCTGACGGTAGTCCGAAGGCGGATCTGTCAGATAGACGCGCTGGCCGGGCGCGGCGACGGGCCGTGCGTTTCTCTGGAGCGGCTTGTCGGGATCATTGGTCTCGGCGAGCCCCGCTATGTAGCGGCCTTCGTCGACTTCCTTCTTGATGCGGGCGAGCCGCTGCTCGGGCGATTCCGGCCAGTCGGGCGAGGCTTCGGCGATCGACTGCTGCGGCGGCGGCAGCGTCGTCGTGTCGGCCGGCTTCACGAGCCCCGGACGCGGCTTGTAGTCGATGACCGTCTTTTCCTTCTTGCCGAGCGCCAGCGAGCCGCCAATGTCGTCGAACAGCTGCTCCATGGCCGGCTTGTCGGTGCCGTAGGTCGGACCCATGCATCCGGACAGGGCGAAA
>JBAQHA010000368.1:0-2431 GCA_049288075.1 Oricola sp. | reverse complement strand
TTGAAGCTTATCACCGGCGGGATGCGCATCGGAGTATCCTCGCGGCTGATGAAGCAGGCGCTCGCCGATTTCGGCGGCAAGGACGTCACGCAAATCGAGGAACTCTGGCACGGTCTGACACCGCCCTATGTGCCGCTGTTCGAATGGCTCGACGGCAAGACGGAGAAACCGTCCGATCTCGGCGCCGCGCCGTTCCGGCCGGTGATGCTGGCGAACCCGACCGACGCCGACGAACTGTCGCGCCTCGATCCGGCCGACTATCTGGCCGAGTGGAAATGGGACGGCATCCGCGTCCAGGTGACGGCGGAGAAGGGCCGGCACCGCATCTATTCGCGCACCGGCGACGACATTTCCGTGGCGTTCCCGGACCTGCTCGCCGCGATGGATTTCGAGGGCTCCCTCGACGGCGAATTGCTGGTCGGCTATCCGGGCGACGGCGCCATCGTCGCCGGCACCTTCTCCGACCTGCAGCAGCGTCTCAACCGCAAGACCGTGCCGCAGATGCTGCAGCAGCAATACCCGGCGATCCTGCGCGCCTACGATCTGCTGCAGGACGGCGCGGAGGACCTGCGCCCGCTGCCCTTCGAGACGCGCCGCGAGCGGCTGGAGCGCTTCGTGGGCAACCTGCCGGACACCCGTTTCGATCTCTCGCCGCTGGTGCCGTTCGCGACCTGGGAAGAGATCGCCGCGAAGCGCTCCGATCCACCCGATTCGGTTATCGAGGGCGTGATGCTGAAGCGCCGCGACTCGGCCTATGTGCCCGGCCGCCCGAAGGGCCCGTGGTTCAAGTGGAAGCGCGACCCGTATCTCGTCGACGCCGTGCTGATGTATGCGCAGCGCGGCCATGGCAGGCGGTCGAGCTTCTATTCCGACTACACTTTCGGCGTCTGGACCGGCCCCGCTGACGATCCGCTTCTGGTGCCAGTCGGCAAGGCCTATTTCGGCTTTACCGACGACGAGCTGAAGCTGCTCGACAAGTTCATTCGCGACAACACGATCGACCGCTTCGGCCCGGTGCGTTCGGTGCGCGCCGAGCCGGACCACGGTCTCGTGCTGGAGATCGCCTTCGAGGGGCTCAACCGCTCGACGCGCCACAAGTCCGGCGTCGCCATGCGCTTCCCCCGCATCGCCCGCCTTCGCTGGGACAAGCCGCCCCACGAAGCCGACCGGCTGGAGACGCTGGAAGCGATGCTCGATCAGGGGGCGGTCTCCGACCGGTAAATCAGCCTCGGGCAAGCAATCGCCGTTAAGGGTCGTATCGTCCGCCGGAGCTCGAATCGTCGATCGCGATAACGGCCGCCGGGCGGACCGGTATGCTTGGTTGCATGCGCTGCGGGCGCTGGATCTGTCGCAAGGCATTTGCGCGCGGTGTCGAGCGCCGGCGGCCGATTGGACTTGCTCCGAACCCGAAGAGATCGAGGGCCCGCAGTCATGACGTCAATCCTTTCTTCCCTGACGGTCATCCAGATCAAGTCCCTCTCGGCCACGACGATCGCCACCTGGAGTCCGGAGGATCTGGCCGAACTGAGCACCAGTCAGCTCGGCGCGCTGTCATCGACCCAGATCGCAGCCGTCCAGACCGACGGCATCGCCAGCCTGACGACCGAGCAGGTGGCCGCCATTTCGGCGAAGGCCATTCCCGGTCTGACCATGGACCAGATCGCGGCGCTGGCGACCGACAGGATCTCCGGTCTGGTGACGCCCCAGGTTTCGGCGCTCAGCGCCGCGCAGATCGCCGCCTTGAGCACGGACCAGGCCGAGGCCTTCACGCCGTCCCAGGTGGCGGGCTTCTCCTCGGCGCAGATCGCCGCCCTGACCCCCGAGGATCTCGCGACCTTCTCGCCCGCCGATATCGCCGCGATCAGGCCGGCCTCCATCAGGGGGCTGTCGGCCACGCTGTTCGCCGGCCTTTCGACCGACCAGGTGTCCGCCCTGCTGCCGACCCAGATCATCGCGCTGAAGAACGACCAGATCGCGGCATTCACGCCGGAGCAGGCGGCCGCCCTGTCCTCGGCGCAGATCGGCGCCCTGAGCCCGACACAGGTCTCCGCGCTGACGACCGACGCCATCGCCGCCTTCTCCACCGACCAGATCGCCGCCTTCAGCGCGAGGGCGGTGATGGGGCTGACCGTGACGCAGATCCCGGCTTTTAGCCCCGCACAAGTCGAGGCATTGACGCCGGCCCAGATCGGATATCTCGGTTCCAGGCAGGTAGGAGCCCTGAGCGCCGAACAGCTGGCGGTCTTCTCGACGGACGTCATCGCGGCGATCAATCCCAGGGCGATGCCCGGGCTGACCGCCGCCCAGATCGGCGGCCTCACGCTGGAACAGTTCGCCGCCCTGAAGCCGGCCCAGGTCGCCGCGCTGAAGACCAACCAGATCGCGGCATTGACGCCTTCGCAGATCGCCGTCCTGGATGGGACGCAGATCG
>JBAQHA010000367.1:0-3541 GCA_049288075.1 Oricola sp. | reverse complement strand
GGATGATATCGGCCGCGCGATCCTGGAGAACGCCGGCGCGCAGCCCGCGCCGGAACTGAGCTACGACTTTCCGGGCGCCACCTGCATCAGCGTGAACGAGGAGATCGCGCACGGCATTCCCGGCGACCGGCGCATCGAACGCGGCGATCTCGTCAATATCGACGTCTCGGCGGAAAAGGGCGGCTTCTTCGCCGACACCGGCGCTTCCTATGCCGTGCCGCCCGTTTCGAAAGCTGTTCTTAGGCTTTGCCGGGACGGCCGGCGCGCCATGTGGGCCGGAATCAGGACGGTCTCCGCGGACCGGCCGCTGGCCGATATCGGCCATGCGATAGGCGATTTCGCGCGCCGGAACCGCTACACGCTCGTCCGGAACCTCGCAAGCCACGGCGTCGGCCGCTCCCTGCACGAGGAACCGACGGAAATCGCCACATGGCCGGACCGTTCAGAGCGCAGGACGATGACCGAGGGGCTCGTCTTCACCGTCGAGCCTTTCCTGTCGATGGGCGCCGAGTGGGCCGACGGCGGCGACGGCGATCCATGGACGCTTTTTTCGTCTCCGCGCGCGCCCACGGTCCAATACGAGCATACGGTCGTCGCCACCCGCAACGGCCCCCTCGTCGTAACCATTCCCGGCTGACGCCCAGTCGACAAACGGAAGCCCGAACGAATGACCCAGGGACCAGAGAACGCACCTGCCGACGGAAAACGGCGCAAGACCAACTGGGCCGTGTTCGTGCCCGGTGCGGCTTTCTTCATCCTCGTCATCCTGTTCGCGGTGATGCTGCAGCCGGGGCGCGACAGTTCGGTGGTGCCGTCGGTGCTGGTCGGCAAGGCGGCGCCCGAGACCGTGTTGCCGCCGATCGTCGGCCTGACGGACGCGGACGGGGCGCAGGTACCGGGTTTCGATCCGGCGCAATTCCCGGACCATCCGATGCTCGTCAATGTCTGGGCGTCGTGGTGCGTCCCCTGCCGGGAGGAGCACCCGTTGCTGCTGGAACTGGCGACACGGGACGGCGTGACCATCGCCGGGCTGAACTACAAGGACAAGACGGCGAACGCGCTCGGCTTCATCGCCGGGCTCGGCAATCCCTATTCGATCGCCGGCGCTGACGAGAACGGCCGCGCGGGGATCGAATGGGGTGTCTACGGGGTGCCGGAAACCTTCGTCGTCGGCGCCGACCGCACGATCCTCTACAAGCATGTCGGCCCGCTGACGCAAGACGCGATCGACACTGAAATCCTGCCCCGCCTGAGGGGCGAAAAGACCGGAAGCTGAGGTCGCCGGCCGCTTTCGCGCAAGGCTTCACGACGGCCGGTGTTGCGGCTGAACCACAACATTTAGTGTTAACGCATCGCGGAATGCGCATAGGTGTTCACAACGTCGGTTTGACGCTTGCCCGCGCATGAGCGGTGACGCATGGTTGACTGACCATGTCGTCGTTGACCGTAGAAATCCGGCCCGCCTCCGGCAGGGATGCCGCCCACATTGCGGATGTCCATGCCGCCGCCTGGCAGAACGCCTATGAAGGGCTCATACCGCACAAGACCTTGCGCGGCATGATCGCTCGCCGTCATGAAGGATGGTGGAAACGGGCCATTGCGCGCGGCACCTCCGTGATGGTGGTCGACATGGGCGGGCTGATCGCCGGCTACTGCACCTACGGGCTCAACCGCGCCCGGGCGCTGCCGCAGGAAGGCGAGGTCTACGAACTCTATATCCGGCCGGAGTACCAGGGCATCGGCCTCGGCACGCTGCTGTTCGACGCAGCGCAGGCAAGCCTGAAAAACCACGGCTGCGACGGGCTGGTCGTGTGGGCGCTGGAGGAGAACAATCTCGCGATGCGCTTCTATGCCAGCCATGGCGGGCGCGACGTGGCGCAGGGCTTCGAGAGCTTCGAGGGCCGCCCGCTGCGCAAGGTCGCCTTCGTCTGGCCCTGAGCGGGAAACCAGACCGCAGATCGCATCACACCGGGACCGACCGTCATGAAACTGTCATGGAACAGGTCTCTACGGTCGGCTCCTCAAGGCCAAACGCACGAGTTCCCGCGCGTTCAAGCAAGAGACATTCCGGCATGACGAAAAACGCAATCGGCGTGGATTTCGGTACGTCCAACAGCACGGCGGCCTTCGTCGACGGCGGGGCTCCCGTGCTGGTGCCGCTCGAAGACGGCAAATCCGACATGCCGAGCACGGTGTTCTTCGATTTCGAGGACGGGCAGCGCAAATACGGGCGCAGCGCGATCGAAGCCTATGTTTTCGGCACCGAGGGCCGCTTCATGCGGGCGTTGAAAAGCATCCTCGGGACGAGCCTCGAGGACGAACATACCCATGTGAACGGCAAGCGGGTCGCCTTTGTCGACATCATCGCCGGTTTTCTCGGGACGATCAGGCTGAAGGCGGAAGAGGCGCGCGGAGCGGAGATCGACACGGTGGTGGCGGGCAGGCCGGTTCGTTTCCACGACGACGATGACGTGGCCGACCGCCGGGCGCAGGATACGCTGGAACGGATCTACAGGGCGGCCGGCTTCAAGCGCGTGACGTTCCAGTTCGAGCCGATCGCCGCGGCGCTCGATTATGAACGGACGGTGCGGAAGGAAGAGATCGCGCTGATCGCGGACCTGGGCGGCGGCACGTCGGACTTCTCGGTCGTGCGGATTTCACCGGCCGGCGAGAGCCGGGCCGACCGGGGAAGCGACATCCTGGCGACCGGCGGCGTGCATGTGGGCGGCACCGATATCGACCGGCTGACGAACCTGCGCAAGGTAATGCCGGAACTCGGCCTCGACAGCCTGCTCAGGCGCGATTTCGGCGACGGCCTGATCACCATTCCGCGGCACGTCTTCGTGTCGCTTTCGACATGGCAGATGATCCACCGGCTCTACGGCCGGGCGATCCTGCGCGAGGTGGCGGAATATCTCCGGCTATCGGAGAGCCCGCGACTGATCGCGCGGCTGTCGCACATCCTGCACGAGCGGCTCGGCCACAGGCTGGCGCTCTCCGTCGAGGGCGCCAAGATCGAACTGACCGACGCGGAGGCGACGCGGATCGGGCTCGAAGCAATCGAGGCGGGCTTCGGCGTCGGCATCTCGCGTGGCGAGTTCGAGGAGATCATCGGCGGAGAGGCGGACGCGATCCGCCGCGCGCTGGACACCACGATCGGCGCGGCAGGGATCGGCGCCGATCGAATCTCGGCGATCTTCCTGACCGGCGGCACGACCGCGATCCCGTTCGTGCGGCAGACGCTGCTGGAAGGGGTTCCCCATGCGACGGTCGTCGACGGCGACCGGTTCGGCAGTGTCGGAATCGGGCTGGCGCTGGAAGCCGGGCGGCGTTTCGGCGCAGGGTAGTTCCCGAACGCCCGCACCGGCATGCCTTGAGTGACGTGCCGGTGGCGCTTTTGCGGCAGTTCCTAATGTGGTGTACGATAAAGGAATGGAGTCGGTAACTTCTTCCGATGGCACGCGGATCGCCTTCGAACGGACCGGCGATGGACCGCCGCTGGTGCTGGTGCATGGTTCGACCGCCGATCACACCCGGTGGC
>JBAQHA010000366.1:0-2499 GCA_049288075.1 Oricola sp. | reverse complement strand
ATCCATGCCAACGCAGGACCGGGAAACGAAGATCATCTATTCCAGCGGCGGCGGCGCGGGCTGGTTCATCGCCATCCTGTTGCTGATCGTGATCGCCGTCGGCGGTTTCTATCTCTTCAACAACGGCATGTTGGGTTCCAGCGACGTCAACGTGACCATCGACGTTCCGGACGAAATCGTCCCGGATCCTCCGAAGCAGTAACGGCAAGACCGAAATGAAAACGGGCCCCAGCGGGCCCGTTTCCTGTTGACCGAACGGCCGGCTCAGATGTGCAGCGGTTTGCCGAAGGCGGTGGCAAGCGCAGCCTCGCGGACGGCTTCGGACATGGTCGGATGGGCGTGGCAGGTGCGCGCCAGATCCTCCGACGAGCCGCCGAACTCCATCAGCACTGCAGCCTCGTGGATCATTTCTCCGGCGCCGTGTCCGACGATGTGTACGCCGAGCACCCGGTCGCTCTTCTTGTCGGCCAGAACCTTGACGAAGCCGTCGGTCGCCAGCATCGCGCGGGCGCGGCCGTTGGCGGTGAAGGGGAATTTGCCGGAGACGTATTCGACGCCGGCCTTCTTCAATTCTTCCTCGGTCTTGCCGACGGAGGCGACTTCCGGCGAGGTGTAGACCACGCCCGGGATGACATCGAAATTCACATGGCCGTGCTGGCCGGCGATGATCTCGGCGACCGCCATGCCCTCATCCTCGGCCTTGTGGGCGAGCATCGGCCCCCTGACCACGTCGCCGATGGCGTAGACGCCGGTGACCGAGGTCTGCCAATGCTCGTTGATCTCGACGCGGCCGCGTTCGTCGAGCACGACGCCGGCCTTGTCCAGCCCGAGGCCCTCCGTATAGGGCTTGCGGCCGGTGGCGACGAGGACGATATCGGCCGACACGGTCTCGGCGTCGCCGCCCTTGACCGGCTCGAATGTGACGTCCGCGCCCTTGGCGGCCTTCTTCACGCCGGTGACCTTCGCGCCGAGCCTGAATTTCATGCCCTGCTTTTCGAGCATGCGCTGGAACTGCTTGGAGACCTCGCCATCCATGCCGCCGAGGATGGTGTCGAGATATTCGATCACGGTCACCTCCGCGCCGAGGCGGCGCCAGACGGAACCGAGTTCCAGCCCGATCACGCCGCCGCCGACGACGACGAGATGGCCGGGAACCTTCGACAGCTCGAGCCCGCCGGTCGAGGAAACGATCACCTTCTCGTCGAAGGCCACGTCCACGCCCGGGATGCCGGCGACGTCGGAGCCGGTGGCGATGACGACGTTCTTCGCCTCGATCTCCTGGGTCTTGCCGTCGTCGCCGGTGACCGAGACCTTGCCCTGGCCGAGCAGCTTGCCGGCGCCCTTCAGCCAGTCGATCTTGTTCTTCTTCATCAGGAAGGCGACGCCGTCGACATTGGATTTCACGGTGGCGTCCTTGTGCGCCAACATCGCCTTGAGATCGAGTTTCGGCTTGCCGACCATGACGCCGAGGGCCGGCAGGGAATGCTCGGCCTCGACGAACATCTCGGAGGCATGCAGCATCGCCTTGGACGGGATGCAGCCGATGTTGAGGCAGGTGCCGCCAAGCGTCGCCCGCTTTTCCACGATCGCGGTCTTCAGGCCGAGCTGGGCGCATTTGATAGCGCAGACATAACCGCCCGGCCCCGATCCGATCACTACAACGTCATAGGCCATGATCCACCTTTTCCTTCACATTCGTCGTTTCTGCACCGCCAGACAAGGCGCGCCGGGCGCCGCCGGTAGTGCCGCGATTTCATTCCTGACACGCGTCGAGCGCGAGAACGTCCCACGGAGCGACCGTCACCTTGCCGTCGCCCCACAGCGCCGACAGGCGCATCGTCCTACCCAGATCGGGGAACAGCAACCGTTCGGCGGCGTCGGCGCCCTCCGGCGGCAGGAGGTCGACATTGCCCTGACCGTCGACCGAATAGACCACGCCTTGCCAGACGATACAGGCGGCGAGTTCGTCGCCGGTGACGTCGCCGTCCGGGCAATCAAGCATCATGATGGCGTCCGGGCGGGCCTCGTCGCCGGACCAGATCACCACGCCGTCGAGCACGATGTCGTTCGCCATCACGACCTTGAAGCCGTGCGAGATCGCCTGGGCCGCGTTTTCGCGGGGCGAGAATTCCAGTGTCAGCGATTTGTCCGGGTCGGCGTAGACGGCAAGCTCCTGCGGGCAGGCGGCCAGCGCCGCCTGGGGCCCCGCGAGGCAGAATGCCATCGATGCCGCGATCCGGATCAAGGGAGCCTCCCCTAGAGGTCGAGCACCAGGCGCTCGGGATCTTCCAGGCTTTCCTTGACGCGGACAAGGAAGGTCACGGCTTCCTTGCCGTCGACGATCCGGTGGTCGTAGGAAAGCGCCAGATACATCATCGGGCGGATGACCACTTGGCCGTTCAGCGCCACTGGGCGGTCCTGGATCTTGTGCATGCCGAGGATGCCGGACTGCGGCGCGTTGAGGATCGGCGAGGACATCAGCGAGCCGTAGACGCCGCC
>JBAQHA010000365.1:0-12226 GCA_049288075.1 Oricola sp. | reverse complement strand
TCGAAGGCCAGTCCCCGGTCGATATCGCCAAACGCTCGCTCCAGGCCGGCAAGCTCGGCGGCTACGACGTCGTCATCCTCGACACCGCCGGCCGCACCCATATCGACGAGCCGCTGATGGTCGAGATGGCGGATGTGGCAAAAGCCGCAAATCCGCACGAGACCCTGCTCGTCGCCGACTCGCTGACCGGCCAGGACGCCGTCAACCTGGCGAAGAGCTTCGACGAGCGCATTTCGATTACCGGCATCGTGCTGACCCGCATGGACGGCGATGGCCGCGGTGGCGCGGCGCTGTCGATGCGCGCCGTCACCGGCAAGCCGATCAAGCTGATCGGCACCGGCGAGAAGATGGATGCGCTGGAGGAATTCCACCCCCGCCGCATCGCCGACCGCATTCTCGGCATGGGCGACATCGTCTCGCTCGTCGAACGGGCCGCTGAAACCATCGACGCGGAAAAGGCCGCGGCGATGGCCAGGAAGATGCAGGAAGGCAAGTTCGACCTGAACGACCTCGCCGACCAGATCGGCCAGATGGCGAAAATGGGCGGCATGGGCGGCATCATGGGCATGATGCCGGGCATGGGCAAGATGAAGGACCAGATGGCCGCCGCCGGACTCGACGACAAGATGTTCGGCCGTCAGCTTGCCATCATTTCCTCGATGACGCCGAAGGAACGCGCCAACCCGGACATCCTCAAGCACAGCCGCAAGAAGCGCATCGCCGCGGGCTCCGGAACCAACGCCGCCGAGATCAACAAGCTTCTGAAGATGCACCGCCAGATGGCCGACATGATGAAATCCATGAAGGGCAAGAAGGGCGGCGGCATGATGGGCAAGATGATGGGCGGCCTCGCCGGCAAGATGGGCCTTCCGGGCGGCATGGGCGGAATGCCCGACCTGTCGAAGATGGACCCCAGGCAACTGGAAGCCCTGCAGAAGCAGGCCCAGGCGGCCGGCCTTGGCGGCGGGATGAGCGGCATGCCGAAGTTGCCGGGCCTCGGCGGCCCGTCCCTGCCCGGCCTTGGCGGCCCCGGTCTGCCCGGCCTGCCGAAGAAGAAGTGAGCGAGCGCGCGATGGACACCGTGAACACCGCCGAACAGACCCAGGCGATCCTCAAGGATCTGCGCCGCTCGATCGACAATTTCGATGCGATCCTGATCCACACGCTCGCCGAGCGTTTCCGTTGCACGAAAGCGGTCGGCGAGCTGAAGGCCGTTCACGGCTTGCCGCCGTCGGATCCCGATCGCGAAAAGCATCAGATCGAGCGCCTGCGCCGCCTGGCGAAGGAAGCCGATCTCGATCCCGATTTCGCCGAGAAATTCCTTGCCTTCATCATTCGCGAAGTGATCCGCCATCACGAGGCGATCGCCGCGAAGAACGAGGATGCGGCCGGTTAATAGCCGGCTAATGAACCTGCAAAATGAAATTCAGTCAATTACAGGAGTAAACCATGGCACTGAAAATCCGTCTGGCCCGCGCGGGCTCCAAGAAACGTCCCTACTACCATGTCGTCGTCGCCGACGTGCGTTCGCCGCGTGACGGCCGCTTCATCGAAAAGATCGGTTCGTGGAACCCGGTCCTGCCCAAGGATGGCGAAGCCAAGCGCGTGATACTCGACGAGGACCGCATCAAGCATTGGCTCGAAATCGGCGCACAGCCGACCGACCGCGTCGCCCGCTTCCTCGACGAGGCCGGCCTCGCCAAGCGCGAAGCCCGCAACAACCCGAAGAAGGCACTGCCGGGCAAGGCCGCCCAGGAACGCGTTGCGATGAAGGCGCAGAAGGAAGAGGACGCCAAGGCAGCCGCCGAACAGGCGGCAGCCGACGCCGCCGAAGCAGCGGCCGCGGCCAAGGCGGCGGCGGAAGCCCCGGCCGAGGAGCCCGCTGTCGAGGAAGCCGCCGCCGAAGAAGCGCCGGCTGCCGACGAGACAACCGCGACCGCGGAATAATCCGCGCCTGAACGCATCGGACGGGGCAGGATGATCATGCCGCATTTGGCCATCCACACCCTGTTCGACTTCCTTGCATGGGCCGTCTCGCTGACGGCCCTTGTTCTTTTGCGGCGCGGCCGGTTTCGTGAAAACGCCGTCGCCGAGACCCTGCGCACCGGCTACATCGTCGCGATCCTCGCCGGCGCGGGCGCCAGCGCCTGGCTTTTCGGCTCCCTCAACCTCTACGTCTCCGGCATCGGCGGCCTCGGCCGTTCGATCGAGGGCGCGATCGCCGGCGCGATCGTGGCGATCGAACTCTACAAGCGCATGACCGGCGTCACCGCGCGCACAGGCGCGGTCTACGCCCTGCCGCTGGCGCTCGGCGTCGCGGTCGGCCGCATCGGCTGCCTGCTGTCCGGCCTCGACGACAACACGCACGGCATCCCGACCGGCGCGGACTGGGGTTGGGATTTCGGCGACGGGATTTTGCGCCATCCGGTCCAGCTCTACGAAAGCCTCGCCATGGCCGGCTTCGCCGCCGTCTATCTCGCCATGCTGGCGACGGGCTCGCAACGCTGGAAGCGCGACGGCTTCTACTACGCCGTGGGCTTCTATGCGGCGCAACGCTTCGCGCTCGAATTCTGGAAGCCCTATGACAGCCTCGTCGCCGGCCTCACCGTGTTCCAGTTCCTCTCGCTTGCCCTTATTGCCTACGCCGCTGTGATGATCGTCACGGCGCAACCTCCCGCCCCGGCCGAAAAGACCCCTGCAATACCCAACTTGTGAGCGAAGCGGCCGCGTGATTAAGTCCGGCTTTCGTTGGAATCGGGGACCGGGGCATGACCATGAACGATACGGGCGGAGCGCCTTCCGGCGGCAACGGTTGGCGGTTGCTGGGCAAGATCCTGCTCGGACTGATCGGCGTGGTTCTGCTTCTGCCGGGGGCTTGCGGCGCATTCTTCATCATTGCGACGCTCATCGGCCAGGGCGACAGCGGCTTCATGATCATCGCCGTCCCGAGTTTCCTGCTCGGCGTCCTCGGCTTCTGGATCCTGCGGCGGATCTACCTGCAGTCGAAAGTCTCGGCGGCCGGTCGCAATCCATGAAGCCGAATGGTGTCACGAACGGAATGAGGGAGAACCACCGTTGAACACGGGAACGAAAATCGGTCTGGCCATTCTCGGCATCCTCTTCCTCGCCCCCGGCGCCTGCGGCGGCTTGTTTTTCGGCGCGGCGCTCGCCGAATGGCTGGGCAACGGATTCAGTTTCGGCGGCGGACCGGAAAATTACACCGGCGCATTCGTGATCTTCGCCGCGCCGGGCATTCTCTTGTCGGTACTGCTCCTCGGCATCCTGCTGCGCTATCTGAAATGGGACGCGGCGCCGAAGGCCAGCCTTGTTCTCGCGGTCGTGGCGACTGGAACCGCCATACTCTCCTTCGCGATACTGTTCGGCGGCGGCAACACCGTCACTGTCGAGGACAAGATACTCCTGTTCGTCGCCTGCCTCGCCGGATTCGCGACCGCGGCGCTGCCGCCGTTTTTTCATTGGCGCCGCGGATGACCGCGTGGTTTCGCAAGTCGATCCGCAATTCCGACGCGAAAGGGATTTCGAACATGCAGGAACGCTGGAACAGCCGCGCGGAAAGCACGATGCTCGCACGGCTGCTTCGTTGGGGGACAAGCCGCCCGGCGTGCCCCGAATTGTCACTATCGGGAGATTCGAAATGACGAAACTTCGCCTGGCGGCCGGATTGTCCGGCATATGTCTCTTGCAGCCCGGAATATGCGCGACCCCGAATTTCCATTTCGAGGGGCTGCCGCCGGCTGCGCCCGTCATCGCCTTCGCTGTCCTCGCCATTGCCGTGCTGGTCGCGGCCAGGCGGGTTCGGCCCGCCCCGCGGCAAATCACATCGCTCTGATAATCCCCAACTGTTCCGGGTGCTTCCTTGACTCATCACGCCCATTCACTTCGCAAGTCGCGGCCCTATCTCTTTCACGGCCAGACGCAGTCGCTCTGCGAGACCTGCCTGAAGCTCGTGCCGACCAAGATCCTCATCGACGGCAACGACGTTTTTTACCAGAAGCGCTGCGCCGAACACGGCGTGCAGATGACGAAGATCTCGTCGGACGCCGCCTATTACAAGGCCGAGCTGTCCTTCCTGAAGCCCGGCGACAGACCGCTCGACGTCCAGACCCGCACCGAATTCGGCTGCCCCTATGACTGTGGCCTGTGCCCCGATCACGAGCAGCATTCCTGCCTCGCCATCATCGAGGTCAACGAGGCCTGCAATCTGACCTGCCCGGTCTGTTTCGCCGGCTCCTCGCAAGCCGCGACGAAGCAACTCGACCTGCCGACCATCGCCCGCATGATGGACGCGCTCGTCGCCAGCGAGGGCGAGCCGGACCTGCTGCAATTGTCCGGCGGCGAGCCGACCATCCATCCGGACATATTGACCATCATCGACATGGCGCGCGAGCGCCCGATTCGCCACCTGATGATCAACACCAACGGCCTGCGCATTGCCTCCGATCCCGCCTTCGCCGACGCGCTCGCCGAGCGGCGCAAGGGGCTGGAGATCTACCTGCAGTTCGATTCGCTTCGCCCCGAGGCGCTGAAGACCCTGCGCGGCGCCGATCTCTCCAAGGTCCGCCGCAATGCGCTTGCGGCACTGGAGGAGCGCGGCATCTCGACCACGCTGGTCTGCACCGTGAAGAAGGGCGTCAATGACGACGAGATGGCCGATCTCATCGCCCACGCACTGAAATATCGCTGCGTGCGCGGCGTCACCTTCCAGCCGATACAGGATGCCGGCCGCAATCTCGATTTCGATCCCAGAACCGATCGCGTCCTTCTGACCGACATCCGCCGCCGCATCGTCGAGGACAGCGGCATTTTCGGCGAGAGCGACATGATCCCGCTGCCCTGCAACCCGACCGCGATCACCATCGGCTACGGCCTGCGCAACGGCGACAAGGTCATTCCCGTCACCGCGATGATCCCGAAGGACGAACTCGTCTCGGTCCTGCCGAACGCCGTCACCTTCGAGCGCTATCCGATGCTGAAGGAGCGCATATTCGACCTCTTCTCGCTGTCGACCATCGAACCCAACGTCGCCCAGCGATTCGGCGACCTGCTCTGCTGCCTGCCGCAGGTGACGGTGCCCGAAGGGCTTGGCTACGAGAACGTCTTCCGCGTCGTCGTATCGAATTTCATGGACCGGTTCGATTTCTGCGTCGCCAACGTCAAGCGCTCCTGCGTCCACTTCGTTACGCCGGCCGGGCAGATCATCCCCTTCGAGACCTACAATCTCTTCTATCGCAACGGCGAAATCGACCGCTTCCGCCCCGCGCCGGCGGCGGAGTAGCGTTCGGCCCTATATCCCGACCGCGGCGTTCGGAACGACGACCTTGTCCTCGTTGACCAGCACGATCGGGACATCCGAACCGTCGATGGTGACGACAACCAGCTTGAGTCGCCACGTGCCGTTGTCGCGCGCCGCATGCGAGTCGACCCTGCCAGCTGCCTTGCTGCCGTTCAGCGGGATCGACAGATTGGCGACGCCCGTGCCGCCGGCGACCAGGCTGATCTGGCCATTGATCCAGAAGCCTGCTTTCACCGGGACACCCAGTTGCTCCTTCACCGCGTCGCTCGCCTGCACCGCGTCCATTGTCATCGTGTAGGCCGCGCTCGACTTCATGGCGCCGGCTACCGTGAAGACCATCGCGACGGCCGCCGACAGGCTGAGGGCCAGCAGGATGAACCCGGCGATCGCCCATTTGCGCTGCGTGCGCCGGAAGTGCTCCGCGTCACGCCAATAGCGGTTGCGCCACGCCCATTTGCTGCCTTTCGCGCCGAGGATGAAAATCATCACGATATTTACGAAGGGCACGAACATCAGAAGCGCGATGAAGGTGCTGTTGCCGATCCCCCAGATCCAGTTGAGCAGGAATGCGCCCCAGTTCCACCGGTCCAGTTCGCGCGGTATTTCGGCAGGTTCGTTAAGTGCTTCGCTGGCCATTGCCGTTCGTCCCCCGGCTGTCGTCGCAACCATTACAGGAAGAACGACGCCCAGGTAATACGCCTCTTTGTCTTCCGGCTGTTGGCGGCGACGCACAACCGTCACCCAACCTTCGGAAAAATTTCATCCTGTCGAGACATGCCTGCCATGAAGCAAAACCATGGTCCCCGCGGCGCGGAGTGCGCCTATCGGGAGACAATTCACATGACCAAATCGCTTGCCCTTTCGCGCCGCGCCTTCATGGCCAGCGCCGGCGCTGCCGGCCTCGTCGCCGGTTCCGGCCTTGCCATGCCCTTCTACTCGCGCGCCAACCAGCGTCCCATGTTCACCCATGGCGTTCAGTCCGGCGATGTCGACTCCGTGTCCGGCATGGTGTGGACCCGCACCGACCGCGCGTCGCGCGTGTCGTTCGAGGTCTCCACGACCGAGAGCTTCAAGGATGCGCGCATGCTGGCATCCCTCAACGCGCTTCCCGACAGCGATTACGCCGTCAAGCGCCTGCTTGAGGATCTGCCGTCCGACCAGGACATCTTCTACCGCATGACCGCCCGCGACCTCGCCGACATCAATTCCGTCTCCGAGCCGATCGTCGGCCGTTTCCGCACCGCGCCGATGTCGAAACGCTCGATCCGCTTCGCCTGGTCGGGCGACACCGCCGGCCAGGGCTGGGGCATCGACGGCGACGGCATGCTGACCTACGCCACCATGGCCAGGCACGAGCCCGACTTCTTCATCCATTCCGGCGACACCGTCTATGCCGACGGCGCGATGACGGACGAAGTCGAGCTCAAGGACGGCGCCAAGTGGGTCAACAAGGTGCTGATCGACGAGAAGCGCAAGGTCGCCGAGACGCTCGACGAGTTCCGCGGACAGTGGAAATACAACATGCTCGACGAGCATGTGCGCGCGATGAACGCCGTCTGCCCGACCTTCTTCCAGTGGGACGACCATGAAGTCCTCAACAACTGGTCGGACTCCAAGGACCTGACGGCCGACGACCGCTACGCCGAGAAGTCGGTCCACGTCCTGTCGTCGCGCGCCGGCCGCGCCTTCCACGAGATGACGCCGATCCGCTATACGCCGGCCGAGCCGGGCCGCGTCTACCGCAAGATCGCCTACGGCCCGATGCTCGACGTGTTCTTCCTCGACATGCGTTCCTATCGCGGCGCCAACAGCGAGAACATGCAGGATCAGGCGAGCGACGCCACCGCCTTCCTGGGCCGCCAGCAGATCGAGTGGCTGAAGCGCGAACTCACTAACTCGAAGGCGACCTGGAAAGTCATCGCCGCCGACATGCCGATCGGCCTCGTCGTGCGCGACGGCGACACAAGGTTCGAGGCGGTCGCCAACGCCGATGGCGGCCCGGCCAAGGGTCGCGAGCACGAAATCGCCGACCTGCTGCGCTTCATCAAGTCGGCCGGCGTCTCCAACACCGTCTGGCTCACCGCCGACGTGCATTACACCGCTGCCCACTACTACAATCCCGACAAGGCGCAGTTCCAGGATTTCGAGCCCTTCTGGGAATTCGTATCCGGCCCGCTCCATGCCGGCACCTTTGGCCCGAACGACCTCGACATGACCTTCGGTCCCGAACTGAAATACGTGAAGGCGCCGACGGCCGAGCAGGGCGTGAACCTGCCGCCCTCCATGGGTCTGCAGTTCTTCGGCCTCGTCGAGATCGACGGCGCAACGGAACAATTGACCGTCCGCCTGATGGATCGCGGCGACGCCGAACTCTACGCCGTCACTCTCGATCCGGTGCGCAACGTCTGATCGCGACGCCGCAGACCGGAGGAAGGCGGGCCTTGGCGCCCGCTTTTTTTCGTTCTCCGCCCGGCCGCGGTCCGGATGAACGCGTCGACCACCCATGGATTCATGCAATTGCGCTTGAGCGGTCCGCCGCCATATTTGTTAAGCTCCCGCCTGTTAAGAACGAGAACGCAGGATTCGTTAAGGTTGTGTTTTCCTTATTTCGCCATTTTATTGGTCAAATGAAGGGCGCATAGGCCCGGGACGCGATTCCGGGAATACAGGAGAATGTGATGCAGAAAACTGCGTTTGCAGCGGGTGTTTGTCTGGCTGTGGCGGCGCTCGCCGTCAGCGGATGCACGAGTTCCCGTTTTGGAAGCTTCGACACGCGCCCCGCCCCCGCGCCGCTGAACGCAGCCCCGTCCGGCACCGTGACGGGCGGCCAGCTGCCGCCGCCGATCCAGCCGGGCGTCGATCCGAACAATCCGAACGGCTTCCCCGCCGCGCCCGGCACCGAACAGACGATGTTGGATCCGAACGCGCCGGCCGACGGCAGCTCGATCCAGCAGGTGACGACCGGAGCGCCCGTGACGCGCGAAGCGCTCGTCGGCGCCTGGAAGGTGACCACCGCCGGCTCGTCGTGCCAGATGTTCATGGCGCTGACCAAGTGGACCGGCGGTTTCCGTGCCGCCTCGCGCGGTTGCCCGGGCGATGCCGCAAGCGTCGCCGCCTGGGACGTGCAGGGCCAGCAGGTGATCCTGAGCGACTCCAGCGGCAACAAGGTCGCAACGCTGTTCTCCTCGGGCAGCGGCTCCTTCAACGGCCAGACAACCAGCGGCGCGGCGATCACGCTTTCACGCTAAACCTTCGCCCCGGGGGGCTCCGGTGACTGAAACGCTTCATCCCGGCGATTCCGTGCGGGCGCGTTACGATGCGCTCGCGGCCGAAGGCCGGCTCGATCCCGATCCGGCGCAAGAGGCGCTCGCCAGCCGCCTCGACGCGCTGAACGAAGAGATCGCCTCGCTGCGTCTCGCCTCGAAATCCTCTTCGCTCGGCTGGCTCTTCGCCAAGCGCGCGCCCAAGGCAGGCACCATCAAGGGCCTCTACGTCCACGGCAGCGTCGGCCGCGGCAAGACCATGCTGATGGATTTCTTCTTCGCCGCCTGCCCGGCGAGGCGCAAGCGCCGCGCCCATTTCCACGATTTCATGGCCGACGTGCATGACCGCATCGGCATGCACCGCAAGGCGCTGAAGGAAGGCGCGGTCAAGGGCGACGACCCGATCCCGCCGGTCGCCCGCGCCATCGCCGAACAGGCGCGCGTGCTGTGTTTCGACGAGTTTTCGGTTACCGACATCGCCGATGCGATGATCCTGTCGCGCCTGTTCACGGCGCTCTTCGCGGAAGGCGTCGTCCTCGTCGCCACCTCCAATGTCGCCCCCGACGATCTCTATCGCGACGGTCTCAATCGCTCGCTCTTCCTGCCCTTTGTCGCCGTCCTGAAGGCGCATGCGGACGTCGTCGGCCTCGACGCCGACCGCGACTACCGGCTCGACCGCCTGTCGCATACGAAACTCTATGTCGCGCCGCTCGGCGAGGCCGCCGACCGCGCCGTCGACGACGTCTGGGAGCGCCTGACCGGCGGCGTGCCGCCGCACCGGGAAATGATCGAGGTGAAAGGCCGCGAGATCGTCGTTCCCGCCGTCGCCATGGGCGCGGCGCGCTTCGGTTTCGCCGACCTGTGCGAGCAGCCGCTCGGCGCGCGCGACTATCTGGCGATCGCCCGCAACTACCACACTGTCTTCGTCGAGCGCGTGCCGGTGTTGCGCGAGGGCCGTCGCAACGAGGCCAAGCGCTTCATCAACCTGATCGACACGCTCTACGACAACCGCATCCGCCTCGTCGTCTCCGCCGAGGCCGAGCCTCAGGATCTCTATCATGCGAAGACCGGCACGGAGGCCTTCGAGTTCGACCGTACCGTCTCGCGCCTGATCGAAATGCGCTCGGAGGAGTGGGTGGCGCATGCGGGAAGCCCCGCGTGACCGTTACGGTCGCCGCTCCCATGCCCGGATCTGCCCGAAGTCACGAAATCGCCGAAAACCCGGCGCCGGTTGTGATCGCCCGCGCCAGGGCAGCCGCAATCGCCGGAAATTTATGACAACCATGCGAAATACTTTGACGTTTACGTAAGTCCCTCATTATCTAACCGGTTGAATTTACTGATGGCGAAAGTTTCTGTTGATTTTTTTCGTGTAGTGGTCCACCTCCGCGTTCGGCAATATTGGCGCATGCGACCATGCGCCGCGCGATAAGAATTCAGTCTTTGGCATCTCAACGGAAACATCCCACCATGGCACGCAACAAGATTGCACTCATCGGTTCCGGCATGATCGGCGGAACGCTCGCTCACATGATCGGCCTGAAGGAACTGGGCGACGTCGTCCTCTTCGACATCGCCGAAGGCATTCCGCAGGGCAAGGGCCTCGACATCGCCGAATCCTCTCCGGTCGACGGCTTCGACGCCTCGTTCACGGGCGTCAATTCCTATGAGGGCATCAAGGGCGCCGACGTCTGCATCGTCACCGCCGGCGTGCCGCGCAAGCCGGGCATGAGCCGCGACGATCTCCTCGGCATCAACCTCAAGGTCATGGAACAGGTCGGCGCGGGCATCAGGAAATACGCCCCCGACGCTTTCGTTATCTGCATCACCAACCCGCTCGACGCCATGGTCTGGGCGCTGCAGAAGTTCTCCGGCATGCCGAAGAACAAGGTCGTCGGCATGGCCGGCGTGCTCGACTCGGCGCGTTTCCGCTACTTCCTCGCCGAGGAATTCAAGGTCTCGGTGGAAGACGTCTCGGCGATGACGCTGGGCGGCCACGGCGACGACATGGTGCCGATGGTCCGCTATTCGACCGTCGCCGGCATCCCGCTGCCCGACCTGATCAAGATGGGCTGGACCTCCAGGGACCGCCTTGACGCCATCGTCGAACGCACCCGCAAGGGCGGCGGCGAGATCGTCGGCCTGCTCAAGACCGGCTCGGCCTATTATGCGCCGGCGGCGTCTGCCGTCTCGATGGCCGAAGCCTATCTCAAGGACAAGAAGCGCGTCCTGCCCTGCGCCGCCCATCTCGACGGCCAGTACGGCGTCAAGGACATGTATGTCGGCGTGCCGGTGGTCATCGGCGCCGGTGGCGTCGAGCGCGTCATCGAGATCGACTTCTCCAAGACCGAACAGAAAATGTTCGACAAGTCGGTCGAAGCCGTCGCCGGCCTCTGCGAAGCCTGCCGCGGTATCGCGCCGAACCTGAAGTGATCGCAATCCGGGATATCCCGATAGAAGGCATGAAGGATTTGTCATGAACATCCATGAGTATCAGGCCAAGCGGCTGCTGCACGCCTACGGCGCGCCGATCGCCAGCGGCGTGGCGATCTACTCCGCCGAACAGGCGGAGGAATGGGCGAAGAAGCTGCCCGGGCCGCTCTATGTGGTGAAGAGCCAGATCCACGCCGGCGGCCGCGGCAAGGGCAAGTTCAAGGAACTGCCCGAGGACGCCAAGGGCGGCGTGCGCCTCGCGAAATCCGTCGAGGAAGTCGTTGAAAACGTGCGCGAGATGCTCGGCAACACGCTGGTCACCAAGCAGACCGGCCCCGCCGGCAAGCAGGTCAACCGCCACTATATCGAGGACGGCGCCGACATCGACCGCGAGCTCTACCTCTCGATCCTGATCGACCGCACCGTCGGCCGTCCGGCCTTCGTCGTCTCGACGGAGGGCGGCATGGACATCGAGCAGGTCGCGCACGACACGCCCGACAAGATCGTCACCCTGGCGATCGACCCCGAAAAGGGCGTCACCGACGCCGACTGCAAGAAGCTCAACAAGGCGCTCAAGCTGACCAAGGACGCCGCCAAGGACGGGATGACCCTCTTCCCGATCCTCTACAAGGCGTTCACCGAGAAGGACATGAGCCTGCTCGAGGTCAACCCGCTGATCGTCATGAAGGACGGCCATCTGCGCGTTCTCGACGCCAAGGTCTCCTTCGACGGCAACGCGCTGTTCCGCCACGACGACATCATGGCGCTGCGCGACAAGACCGAAGAGGACGATAAGGAAATCGAGGCGTCGAAATACGACCTCGCCTATGTCGCCCTCGACGGCGATATCGGCTGCATGGTCAACGGCGCAGGCCTCGCCATGGCGACGATGGACATCATCAAGCTCTACGGCAAGGAGCCGGCGAACTTCCTCGATGTCGGCGGCGGCGCGTCGAAGGAGAAGGTCACCGCGGCCTTCAAGATCATCACCGCCGACCCGGCCGTCAAAGGCATCCTCGTCAACATCTTCGGCGGCATCATGAAATGCGATGTCATCGCCGAGGGCGTCGTCGCGGCCGTCAGGGAAGTGGGCCTCAAGGTTCCGCTGGTCGTCCGCCTCGAAGGCACCAACGTCGAGCTCGGCAAGAAGATCATCAACGAGTCCGGTCTCAACGTCATCGCCGCCGACGATCTCGACGACGCGGCCCAGAAGATC
>JBAQHA010000364.1:0-3364 GCA_049288075.1 Oricola sp. | reverse complement strand
ATGGGCGTCGTCGCCGAGACGGCGGAGCGGGTGCAGGTGCAATATGCCGGCCAGAAGGTGGAGGAGCAGGCGGTGCGGGACCTGTTTGCCGATCCGCACCATCCCTACACGCAGGCGCTGCTCTCCGCCCTGCCCGAGCGCGCCACGCGGCACGGCCGGCTGCCGTCGATCCCCGGCGTCGTGCCCGGCCAGTTCGACCGGCCGCCGGGATGCCTGTTTTCGCCGCGCTGCGGCTACGCCACCGAGCGCTGCAACCACGAGACCATTCGCCAGGGCGCTGAATTCGGCCATGCCTTGTGCAACTACCCGCTGAAGGACGGCCAGCCGACCGGGTATCCGGCGAAAGCGGAGGCGGCGCGATGACGGACGCGGTGATGGAACGGCCCGCCGGCGCGAGCGAATTCGTCGTCGAGGCGCGCGACCTGAAGCGCTACTACGATGTCGGCGGCGGCTTGTTCGGCGCCAAGGGCGTGGTCAAGGCGCTGGACGGCGTGTCGTTCACGCTGGAAGCCGGCAAGACGCTGGCCGTGGTCGGCGAATCGGGCTGCGGGAAGTCGACGCTCGCCCGCCTCGTCACGATGATCGAGGAACCCTCCGACGGCGAGCTCTTCATCGACGGCATCGCGGTGACGCGGTCGACGCCGGAATTGCGCCGCAAGATGCAGATCGTGTTCCAGAACCCCTACGGCTCGCTCAACCCGCGCCAGAAGGTCGGCGCGATCCTGGAGGAGCCGCTGGTCATCAACACGCGCGACGACGCGGCGACGCGGCGCGGAAAAGCGATCGCCATGATGGAGCGCGTCGGCCTGCGCGCGGAGCATTACGAGCGCTATCCGCACATGTTTTCCGGCGGCCAGCGCCAGCGCATCGCGATCGCCCGCGCGCTGATGCTGAATCCGCGGATCCTGGTGCTCGACGAGCCGGTCTCGGCGCTCGACGTGTCGATCCAGGCGCAGGTGCTCAACATCCTGATGGATTTGCAGGCGGAATTCGGCCTCGCCTACCTGTTCATCAGCCACGACCTTTCGGTGGTGCGGCATCTCGCCGACGACATCATGGTGATGTATCTCGGCAAGCCGGTGGAGACAGGGCCCTCGGAAGTGGTGTTCAACACGCCGCGCCATCCCTACACGGCGGCGCTTCTGTCGGCGACGCCGGTGGCCGATCCGTTTCACGAGAAACACCGCATCCGCCTCGTGGGCGAATTGCCCTCCCCGCTGGACCCGCCGAAGGGCTGCGCCTTCAACCCGCGCTGCTGGCGGGCCGACGACAAATGCCGCGCCGAACAGCCGCCGCTGTTCGATCTCGGCCTGCAGTGCCACGCCTGCTTCCATCCGCTGCCGCTCGACGGTTCCCTCTGAGCGCCGCGCAACGGGCAATTCCTGTAACGCGGCGCAATGCAAGGTGACGCGGCCGGCGGAACGACCGGCCGGCGCAAACGTTTCCTTCCTGGACCACACCAACCATGAAGGAGAAAGCCATGGCCCTTGCAGCACGCGACCACCATGATCCCGGCACGCGGGAAACCCACGCCCTGATCGGCTCCGACAAGGTGCACGGGACCCGCGTCTTCGACACGGAGGGCAACCATGTCGGCCGGATCGAGCGCGTCATGCTGGAAAAGCGCGGCAACCGCATCTCCTATGCGGTGCTGTCCTTCGGCGGCTTTTTCGGCATCGGCGACGACCACTACCCGCTACCGTGGGAAGCGCTGACCTATGACGAGGACCTCGGCGGCTACCGCGTCGCGGTGACCCGCGAGCAGATGGAAGGCGCGCCGCGCCATGTCGCGAACGATCGCGACTTCACCCCCGAAAAGGGCCGCGAGATCTACGGGTTCTACGGCGTCCCGCCCTACTGGGTCTGACATCTCCCCGACGCCGGGAAGGCCGTCCGCGGAAACGCGGGCGGCCTTTTTCATGGCCCAAGCGCGGCGCACTGCGACGCCGCGCCGCAAGAAATATAGCATGCGTTGCAATTGCGATTGCGCTAGGTTCGCGCCGGAGGGGTTTTTCGAACGTATGGAGACGACCATGTCCGCGCCCAAGGGCTATTCCGCAACCCAGATCCGCCTGCACTGGCTGGTGTTCCTGCTGCTGATCGTCCAGTACGTTTTCCACGAGGCAATCGTGGAAAGCCGGGAGACGATCAGCAAGGGCATGGAAGCCGAATTCAACCCGATGACCATGTCGCATGTGGTGATCGGCGGACTGATCTTCCTGATCGTCGCGTGGCGCCTCGCGTTGCGCTTCACCCGCGGCGCGCCGCCGGCGCCCGAGAAGGAGCCGGCGATCCTCAAGCTGCTCGCCGTGGCGACGCACCTGCTGCTTTACGCGCTGCTGATCCTGCTGCCGATCTCCGGCGCGGTCGCCTGGTTCGGCGGCGTCGAGGCGGCGGCGGCCGGCCACAGCTTCATGCGGATCGCCCTGCTCGCGCTCGTCGCGCTGCATGTCGCCGGGGCGCTCTACCACCAGTTCGTGCTCAAGACGGACGTGCTGATGCGGATGCGCAAGCCGCAGGCCTAAACGAAGGGGGCGGGGCATCAGCCCGCCTCCATTTTCTTTTCCTCCTCTTCCGTCGGCCACGGCTCGGCCAGCGGAAGATCAGCGCCGAGAAGCCGCGCGATATCCCAGGCGCGATGGCGCTCGCGGATGTTTTCCGCGTGCACATAGAGATAGACCGACAGCAAGCGCGCCCGGTCGTCCCAGTCCGGGCTCTGGCAGACGCCCGTGTCAAACATCGCACCCTCCGACAGGCAGGCGCGCGCCGTGCGGCAGGCCTTGCGGGGACAGGTTTCGTGGCATTTGAGGAAAAAGGCCGCGTTGCGGCCGGCATGGGCGCACATCGCCTCCACGTCATAGACGGGATCGACCATGCCGTCGGGCATGCGCCTGAAGTCGAGGCAGTTCGGGTCACTGATCGTCGGCAGGATGGTGGGGGGCATGCAATTCTCCTTTGCTGATTGCCTGCGAGGATTATGCGGGCGGTTTCGCAGCGGTGGACAAACGGGCGCGCGGCGTTTCGCTTGGCTGCGGGCGAGGGGCGGTCCGCCGGGCCGGAGCGGAGCCTGTTTCGGCGCCGTCCCCCTCTCCGTCTCGCTTCGCTCGACACCTCTCCCCCGCAAGGCCGGGGGCGAGGAAGGGCGCGAGTCTTCGGCGCCGCGCCTCGTTTACCGAGACCGGGTCTGTCAAAAACCGGAAGACGGGGCGCGTCGTTGCACCTGCGTCAAATGGTAAATGGCGCAGCGATGCGCCCCGCTCGGTGGTCTTGCGATTTCAGTCCCGCTTGTCACGGGCCATCTTCCCGCCCTGGCTTGGGGCTCATCGCCAGACCGCGGCACTCCCCCGCGGCCAGCCAGGCACCG